>CAMDKL010000250.1 GCA_945900945.1 Pirellula staleyi DSM 6068 | reverse complement strand
GTCGAGACAAAGCGGAGCGGAAGCAGTACGACCGAGCGAAACGCCTGTTGGACGCGAAAGCCAAGCGCGCTGGCCAAGCCAAGCCCTAACTATGCGGCCCCCGGGCCGCTACGGAAAATCGACCCTGGTTGTCGTGAACGCTTACGGTGGATTAGATTTGGGGTACGACCAAAGCCTCTTTTCTGGCGTTGATCTTGATTTGAACCGATGGACAATTCGTCCGCCGAAACGGGACGGTAGATTGCAATCGAATCGCGAGTTCGGCTCGGCGCATTCTGCTGGCTGCTACATGCTTTTTTGCGACGGTGCTACTCGACTTATGGACTATAACGTTACACCACAAATTCACCGTACACTGGGAAATCGACACGATGGTGGGACAATAAGTTTGGAGTAGTACTATTGAATCCCAAGCATCTTTGCAAATGCTTGCAATGCCGTTTGCCAGTCCGGACGCGTTTGAAGATAGGTTTCCCACCAATCCATCATGACCGGGACAATCTCCGTGTGAAGTTGCTTGTCTCTCGGGACAGGAATATGCCATTGTTCGATCGCAAGCTCGGCAACCGACTCGTCGCATTTGCTCAGTTCCATTACTTCAGCCGCAGCCAAAATCGGAGGCAACATGGCCAACGGTGCAAGCCGAGAGAGTAAATTGGAACCAATCGTTTCACTATGGATAGGTAAGTCCAATTGAAGCTGCGACAAGAGCCACGCTAGCCGTACCACTTCCGGCAATTCGACCAGCGGATTGGTCAACACCGCTTCGATGCGAACTAGATTTTGGTCGATGTGTGCAACTCCCGCTCCCCCCAAGATCGGTTGCAAGAGCACCACACGGGCTTCTGAAACCAAGAGATCCTTCTGCGTCAACCGACCGAGATGGGCTAACAATCCCGGACCAAAGCCTAGCCAATACTCTTGGAGCGGTTTGGCACGCAAAGGAAGCTGCTCATGAAATCTAGGAAAAAGTTGATTGTAAGCAGCTTCGATATCCGAGATCAAACCAGCCAATTGCGAAATTGCAGTCTTATCGCCAACGCGAATTGCCGCTTTTCGAACGACCGTTTGCGCCAACTCGGTATTGGAATCAATGATGGCGGAATGGCCAACCAAAAGTGACCAAAATCGAGCGGTGTCAAACGGTGCCGACGTTTCGATCCATTGTCCCAAGCCCAAAGCGTACTTGCCGATCGATTCGGCAATCCGGGCATCCGCGAGCTTGTCTCCGTAGTCGCAGATGGACTGGGCCGCATGCAGGGCACTAGCAGAAGCGTTCGGAGTCCAGGTCAAATGCATTATTCAATTGGTTTGCTTGAGTCGCGTGATACCACCTGTTCGCTGATCCACTTTTCCAGCTCTTTCCAGTCTACAGGAGGCAGATTACTCAGATCCGGGCGGAGTGCGACGGCATCGTGGATGTAAACGTGATGGATTTCTTTTTGCGATTTTGTCGTGTTCCAAAGCAGCAGAATTCGGACGCACGAACTGAGGGATCCTCGCACTTCTACCTCGTAACCGCACAACAATGGCACATCCAGCCAACCGAACTGCCTAGCCGCCAAAGCAGGAAATTCCGCGTCCAAGTCTCGAGTTACGGTAAAGACAGCGCTGGCCACGTCGGTAGAATCAATACCGTTGCGACGAATTATTAGGGCCAAAAGCTGACGTGTGGCCTTGAGAATCGCTTCACGCGTGTTAGCTTCGACGGTCGTTGCACCGCGAACTCCACGGCACACCGTGTTTTCCGACATTCCATTAGTCCTTTCCAAATCTGAGCAATTACCGAAAATCCAACTGTTTACGGTCGGTCCAACACGGTATCCATTTTCCAAACACCTGCAATGCCTTGAACCCTATTTCTGAGTTTTTGCAGCAAAACCACGCACAACCACCCGCGAATCTCTGACCACATGCAACCTGACGAATCCACCTTTTTGAGTCCTACCGTGTCCGATCCAAGTTCCCCCTCGGAATTCGATCCGAAATTATTCTCGCTCTTGATTGTAGATAACGATCCGGCTCACGCGCGGGCGATGACTGAAAGCTTGGAGCGAACTGGCTATCGATGCACCGTGGCGACCAGCGGTCCGGAGGGCAAACGGATGCTCGAGCAGAATACTTATGACGTGGTTATCACCGACTTGATGATGAATGAATTTGACGGGATGCAAGTCTTGGCGCTTGCCCGCCAACTAATGCCGGACTGCCAAGTGGTGATGGTAACTGGCCACGCAACCGTGACCAAAGCCGTCGAAGCCATGCAGCTCGGTGCCTTCAATTTCCTGGAAAAGCCGATCACACCCAATCGACTTCGTGCCATCGCCGCCAAAGCCGTAGAGTCCGTACAACTCAAGCAAACCAATTTCGAGTTGCGGCGCCGCCTCGACGAGCGGTTTGGCTTCGAGGGGATCGTATACGCTGGCCCGCAAGTGCAATCGCTCATCGATCGACTCAAACGCATCGCTCCCACCGATGCAACCGTCCTCATCACCGGCGAAAGCGGGACGGGCAAAGAGCTAATCGCTCTAGCCATCCACCAAAACAGCCCTCGAAAAAACAAACGCTTAGTTGCCCTCAACGTTCGTGCTGTCTCTGAAAATTTAGTCGAGAGTGAAATGTTCGGCCACGTTCGTGGTGCTTACACCGATGCAGTAACCGATCGCGAAGGGGCGTTTCAATACGCCGATGGCGGTACGTTGTTTCTGGACGAAGTTGGCGATATGCCAATGAGCACGCAAATTAAATTGCTGCGTGTGCTGGAAGAGCATCAAATCACACGCGTCGGTGACAATAAACCGATCAAGGTGAACGTGCGATTGATCTCGGCAACCAACCGCCCTCTTGAGAATATGATTGAGGCAGGCGAGTTTCGAAACGACCTCTACTATCGGCTGAAGGTCGTAACGGTGCACTTGCCCGCGTTGCGAGAGCGCCGCGATGACATCATTCCATTGATGGATCATTTCCGAAAGACGTTTATCAAACGACATAGTCACGGCCCGTGCAATTTTTCTCCGTCGGTAACTCGCAAGTTCTATTCGTACGATTGGCCCGGCAACATTCGGCAGTTGCGAAACTTTGTCGAGACGATGGTTGTGCTCGATACGGACGGACGACTGGATCTCGATGACCTACCGCCCGAACTGATCGAGCCAGGCATGGATCTTTCGAGCGAAGTTTTGGCAGGAGCCATGAGTGAAATGGGGGCGACCGAATCCTCCTCCGGAATGCACCTACCCGGTGAGCTGGTCGGAAGGACAATGGATCATATCGAACGTTGGGCAATCGAGGAGACGCTCAAGATGACGGCCGGCAACCGCGAGGAAGCCGCAAAAATCCTTGATATCGGTGCCCGAACGCTCTATCGCAAACTCGACAAGTACCGTCAGGATTAAGTGTTCTATGGAACCGGACGACGAGCTCTGTTTGTGTTTCCACATTTCGTGGCGCAAGGTGATAAACTACATCCGAATTCACCGGATCAAAACACCTAGCATGCTCAACGAATGCGGCGGTGCGGGCACCGGCTGCGGCTGGTGCCGGAAACAACTCGAAAAACTAACGGCGGAAGTCAACGCAGTACCACCTGACGCCTGCGATATCGAAGTCTGGCTGAAAGATCGATCACCCAACAAGCAAATCTATGCCGCAGGCCGAGAAAAATATCGCGAAAAACAAGTTTAAGACCATGCCTGGCTCGATATCAATTGTTGATTGAATCAAAGATCCATCCGGCCCTGCGCAACCAGTCTTCGCATGGTTTGTTCCAAGTAGAGACTGGCAACTTATGTTGCGAGCGCAATCCATATCCATGCCCGCCTGCATCATAGATGTGGAGCTCGGCTGGTACCCCCACTTTCTTCATCGCCAGTAGCATATTCGCGACGCCTTGGACTGGAACAAAATCGTCATAGGCATGAACAAGAAATACCGGTGGCGATTTCTCGGTTATGTTCATCGTTTTCAACGTCGCCGCTTCCGTGTCGCCAGGAAGTCCGCCCGAGTAAATCAAGATCGAGCGATCCGGCAAACACCCTTCTTCATCCGCTTTGTCGATCGGGTCGTAGAGTCGCTTTTCGGCTAGCGATGTTCGTACAGCGGTCGTTCCACCCGCTGAGAAACCGAGAATTGCAACCTTGCTGCGATCGAGCTTCCACTGGTCGGCTTGACTGCGAACTAAGCTAATCGTGCGCTGTGCATCTTGGGTAGGCGCAAGCCAACTCGGCTCTTGATTGCGTGTTGGCACTCGGTACTTGAGAACGACCGCCGTGATCCCTTGGGTGGTCAACCACTGCGCAACCTCGGTCCCTTCCAAGTCCCAGGCTAGGATCGAAAAGCCACCGCCAGGACAGATAACCACCGAGGCACCCGTGCGAATATTAATCGGTGGCAGGTACACGTGGGCTTGTGGCGTCTGCACGTTACCCAATTTAATGATACGCCGACCTGCAATCAGTTTGTCGGTATCGTTCGTCATGTCTTGTTCGGGGCCAACCGTCCTCTTTTCGCCCGGGGGATCATTGGGCCAAAGGTTGATTACGAAATCCGCTTGCTCAGCGAATCCGAGTTCAATGCTTTGGGAAAAAATGCCAATTGCGACCCCCAGCAGAATCATCTTGTGCATAACTATCCTCATGGTGTTTCGAGTATTGTATTTAGCTGAGCCTAAATATAGTCGAAACGCATGATCCAGCGAATCAAAGCTACGGGTTACCAACCACGGCCGGAACCTGAAGCACTTTCCCGAGTTCACGCCGGCCGTGCGCGACGCGCTGGCCGAGGAGCCGGTGCGGTTCTTCGCGGATCTGCTCGTGAACGACCGTCCGGTCGCCGACGTGATTGCCGCCGATGCAGTGGTCGCCAACGATGTCCTCGCCCAGCACTACGGGATTCCCGGCGTGACCGGTCCGGAGTGGCGTCGCGTCGAGAAGGTTTCAGCCTATGGTCGCGGCGGGTTGCTCGGCTTTGGCGCGGTGCTCGCCAAGCAATCAGCGGCGTCCCGTACGAGCCTCGTCAAGCGTGGCGCGTGGGTGGTTCAACTCGTCGGTGAGCGGCTGCCCAAGGTCCCGCCCGGCGTGCCACCGCTACCGGAGACTCCGCCCGACGGACTCAGCGTGCGCCAGATCACCGAGCGGCATCGTCAAGATGCAGCCTGTGCCGGCTGCCACGTCCGCATCGATCCCTAAGGCATGACACTTGAACAATTCGACGCCCTCGGCCGACTGCGGCCCGCCAAAGATCTTAAACCAGGTGATGCAAGGGCAACCACGCGTGACGGCTTCGAGATCGATGGCTTCGCCGGCCTGCGAGACTACATCGCCGGCCCGCGGCGCGAGGACTTGCTGCGGGAACTCGCTCACAAACTGACGGGCTACGCACTGAGCCGCGCCGTGCAGCTTTCCGATCGGAAGCTGGTAGACGAACTGACGAAGACCATGGTCGACGGCGGCCGCTGGTCGGATGCCTTGCTTATCATTGTCCGCAGCGAGCAGTTCCTCTGTATTCGACCGCCGGCCACTTCCTCTGCTACATCCCCCTGACCCTCACGAAAGGACGTTCCCTTGCCCACCACACCTTCTCCCGACTTCCCGCGACGTACCCTGCTGCGTGGGCTCCGCGTTTCGATGGCTCTGCCCTGGCTGGAATCGCTGTCCTTCGCTGCGGGTGTGGGAACCAACGCCGCCGATCAACCGCCGACCCGCACGCTCGTCACCTTCACCGGCATGGGCTTCCACTCGAATCACTGGTGGGCCAAGGGTGAGGGTGCTGCGATGGAACTCGGGCCATGCCTGAAGCCGCTCGAGCCCTGGAAGGAGCGGCTGGTCTTCCTGCGTGGTCTGTGGAACGAGCAGGCCAACAACGGGGTTATCCACTGCATGCAAACGGGGAACATGCTCAGCGGCGCACCCATGTCGAAGACCGAGGTCAACACGGGCGTCAGTTTCGACCAAGTGATGGCCCAGCGGATCGGCGACCGTACCCGAATCCCTTCGCTGGTGCTGGGCTGCGAAGGACCGATTCCGGGCCTCCAGGACGGGCATCCCTTGCTCTATAGCTCCCACATTTCGTGGAGTACGGCGGTGTCGCCAACTTGGACGGAAACGCGTCCAGCGCTAGCCTTCGACCAGCTCTTCCGCACCGAGCCCAACCGGGGCGATCGTCGTGTCGTCGATGCCGTGCTCGAAGACGCCCGGTCGCTGCGTCAGCGGCTCTCCGTATCGGACCGACAGCGGTTCGAGGAGTATCTCGGCAGCGTCCACGAGATCGAGGGACGCATCAAGCGGGCCGGCCAGGAGCGCGAGGCCGGTGGCTGGAGGCCGAGCTTGACCGCCCCCGATCGCCCGCGGCCCGCCGATGGCATTCCCGCTGAGATCCCGGACTACTGGAAGCTGATGAACGATATCGTGCTGCTGGCCTTCCGCACCGACTCCACGCGGATCGCGACCCTCAAAAATTGCAACGATGGCTCTGCGGAAACCCACACTCACTGTGGCGCTAAAGATCAGCATCACCAGATGGCCCACACCCAGCCACCTGAACTCATCCCACTCAACCAGTTCTTCATGTCCCAATTGGCCTACCTCTGCGAGCCAGGCTCAATAGGCTCAATAGGGCCATCCGTACATGTATTGTGCCGATTCCTGTATTTTGGTAGACTTTCAGCCTGTTCATTTCATTTCGATCCGGTTTGCAATTGCGGGAGGCTCTTATGGCTAGGCAGAATCGACGCGATATTTTCGACCCGAATGAGGTTGGAGCT
>CAMDKL010000249.1 GCA_945900945.1 Pirellula staleyi DSM 6068 | reverse complement strand
CAAAAAAATATGGTGTGTCCCCTTACGATCCGGTCAAAAGAAGATCGAATTAACCATTCGTACTTGGTCGGAAACGAACAAAATTTCGCTTCCAAAGGAATTTATTCCCGAGTAGCTTTGCATGTGTGAGCGTTCCGCAGAACCCAAACGCGGCTAGGATGTAAAGTGGGCCATACGTTGGCACCAGAAAGCGACCGCCGACGCTGTATGTCATTGCGACTATTAACGTGTTGATCGCAAGCGGTCCTACGAGCCAAATCAATACAACTGGGTCGTAGCGCCATAGCCAAAGCATGCCTACGATGGCGAATAGCTTTAAGAACAACGCCTTACCTCGATACGGATTCCACTCCGTTATGACTCTGTAAATGAACAGTTGTGGAAGCAAATAGACGTTTTCCGCTACCCAGCTCTTGACATGAACCTTTGCTTGTTTATCCAGTTCTAGCTCAAGGTCTCTAAAGTCCTTGGCCGAATCTGGGGCCGGTTTCAACTGGAATTCCAAGTCGCTGCGCAATTGTTTCTCGGGAGCAAGTTGCCATTCTCCTCCCGATTGAAATGCTTCATCGCAGTAGCCACCCATGAGAGAGGTGGCGCCCTTGGTTCCCAGTGGATGAAAAGAACCGAGAACGCAACAATTGCGAACCCACCAGATGGATCCGATCATTCCAAATACCACCATGGACGCCAATACCCAGTGGGTCGGTGCTAGTCGACGTACGTCAACCAGCGGCAACGTAACTCGATAGGCATACCAAAGCCAAAAAACTATAAACGGCACCCATAACACGAACACGCCACGGCAAAAGTACATGCCAGCAAACGTCGCACCGGTTACAGCAGCCCGTTGCCAGTTTCCTTTTTGTGCTCCCCACCAAGCGCTGAAAAGAAAGGTTTGCGTAAGAAAGAGCGCCAGCGGTTCCGTCAAAAAATCGGACGTGTAGTTTCGCAAATTGCGTTCGGAATAGACTATTGCAATCATCGCTATTCCCATATAGGTCGCGAGCCATGAATCACACTCTTTGTTCATCCCCTTAGCGAGTGAAACACCCCATGCGACCGCGACAGCGCAGCCAAATGATAAACAGCATGCCAATGCAATGCGTATGATTCCAAAAGCGATCGGGCCACGTGGAGCGATTTGGTACGCGGCTGCGACGCACAACGGAAAGAGTGGCGGGCGATTCGTATCGGCTAGGACGGGGCCACGACGAGCCAGTTGGGCAGAATAGTCGAGACCCGATTCAGGATGTTGAACATCTTGATAAACACTCCGCCATCCTGCTGAAGAAACAGAAGTTGACCAGCCATAACCTTGACTTAGTCCATATCCAATCGCTTCGTAGTCGGGGCCATCACCGATTGGTTTGGGTGGCAAAACGAACCACTTATCCAGCACCACAGCAGAAACATGAAGTGGCAGAAAAAACAGGATCGCAATATAAAACCAACGTGATGCACTTTGGGTTCGCATTATCATGCATCCCCAATTCTTCTCCAACGAATGATCGCAATTACCTTTGAAATGGCATTTATCATGGCCAGGATCACTCATTGGCGGGGAAGTAAGCACAACACTTCAAACACAGCAGTAGCCTTTAAGGCCATCCAACTAATTTTAGCGGTGCCGTTATTATTTTGTTAGGCTTCTTAGACATTAGTTCATTTCAATTCAGTTGACATTTGCGGGAGGTAACCATGGTTAGGCAGAATCGTCGCGATATTTTCGATCCCAACGAGGTCGGTGCTTTTCATTCCGTTCAGGGAACCGTTCGCCGCGCGTGGCTCTGCGAAATGGATCCGGTCTCAGGCGAATCGTTCGAACATCGCCGCGCCTGGATCCAAAATCGACTGCAAGAACTTGCTGCCAGCCTCGGAATTGATTGCCTTTCTTTTGCGGTGATGGTCAATCACATTCACGTTATCCTTCGCAATAGGCCAGACGTGGTTGCAGGATAGTCGGACGAGGAAGTCGCTCGACGTTGGTGGCAACTGTTCCCGCTTCGCAAGAATAAGGACAAGACAGCGGCCGTTCCTACCGAAAGTGAGCTGAAGCTGTTTATGTCGCCCGCTCGAAGTAAGCAATTGCGGAGCAAGACTGGTAAACGGGCCAGTGATAAAGGCTTTTTGGGGATGAGTTTCGAGATGTATTTGAAGCTGTTGGATTGGACGGGTAGGCAGATACGCCGCGGCAATAAGAAAGGCCGGATCCCAAGCGATTTGGCACCCATCTTGGAACGGGTCGGACTATCAGGCGAATTGTGGTGCGACTTGGTCAAGCGGTTCGGCAAGATCTTCAAACGTGTCGCGGGGACACCGGAGTCCCTTGCTAAAGAAGCGAACCTTCGCGGGCAGAGCGGCTACCGAACGTGTGGTTCGCCACTGTCAGCGTGACCTAAGTCCCGCGCCGATCCTATTCAGCCAATGTTTTTGGTTTGCTGAAGTCGCCAGGGAGGCTTCGTTGACGGATTCGCAGCTGGAATGAACGCGCCGAGCAGATACATTCGATTTCGCCACGCAACATGGGTCACCTAGTTCGGTTTCCCCAGTTGTCGTTTCCGATACATGGAAGGCCCCGTTGTCGCGTTGAATCCGCACAACGGCGCAAGTCTGCTTTCCAGATCTGCGGCAAACTATTCATGCGAACTCTTGGCTCATCGCAACGCCGCTGGCGATTCTCAGTTTGTACTGAGAATCTATCAAAAGCTGGCTGGCCTGTTTGTTTAGGTGTCAGCCGTTGGCTCAATCTTAACATTTTGTCCAGCAGATTCTGGAATTTTAAAATCCTTTGTAGAGCTACCATCGGTGACAGTGCAGTCGTCTTCAATGGGATTGAAGATCTGCTTTCCCTGACCCCACATTGGAATCTTAACTCCATCGAATCCTCCAATCCGAATCTTGTAACTTCCTGGTGGGAGCCCAGGGGGCGTATTCGCTTTGGAATCGTACTTTCCATCCTTGATTTGGAATCCAACCACTTGGCCTAACGTCCCAGCTGCTACATCAGGCGTGAAGGTAACGTAGCCAGCGGGAACTGGCTGCCCTTTGAAAGTGACGGTCCCAGAAATCTGAGAAACCTTAGGCGTGGGATTGCACCCGACGGAAAGTGCCGCAATACAGATCAAACCGAAAAACAAAAACGATCGATTATTCAAAGTCATAATTACTCCCAATCGCTTCCTAGAACTTGGCCATCGCGGGGATCACAAATCCGCTGGAACGTTAACGCACTGATAGAAACAGATATCGCTCGTACGCTTCCGTCGCCGAGCCCTGCTGTCATGATCCCGGTGTGCAAGCCCTGCATTCGACGATAATCGCAGGATGTCACCGTCGCGCCCCCTTGGATTCCGCCTGGATTTACAACACCACCATCCCAGTTCTGCCGGAAGTTCGGATCGCTTCGAGGTCCTGGGCCATTATTCCTGTTTGAATCTCGATAATCGCCGTCGAGAATAGCACAATCCCACCAACTATACGAACCGCCAGGAGCGACGGATGTTGCGGTAAAGTCTGGAGCTGTTGGTCCGCCATCTGGCCACGGGGCAAGCGTAGCATGCCGTCCGCTTCGAGCCCATGTGGCAAATGTGATAGACCCATTGGCCAATCTAGGATTTGCAGTTGGGCTAGGGTAGTTAGGTCCAGTGCACATTGCGAGCCGTTCACCTAAAAGCAACGTATTGCTAGTGCCATCTGTTAGAGTCGAAAAGCGACCAGTGGCTTTCACCGCGTGCCCTCGTTCGTAGCCAACGCTGCAGGCTTGACCATTTAGCGGATAGCTCGTTGCACCGAACGGTCCGAGTGTAGCATCATTAACACGTGCCCCAGCTCGAGCGATCGCAACCCCCGAGTATCGACCGCCATCGATCGTTACATCGTTGGGACACCCGTACGAAGGAACGCCCGTTGATCGGACTCTCCATGAGTAGCCATTGCCTTGTGCATGGATGTTGCTCTGCTCGATGTAGGGCAACAGCAAATAGTGTCCTGTCGCCAGGCTGGTGGTAGAAACAATGTTATACGGTGGCAAAGTCTTGAATGCACTTTCAAAGTTATGGCAGGCCAACGCGATCTGCTTAACATTGTTTGAACATTGCATACGTCTCGCCGCTTCCCGCGCGGCTTGAACTGCGGGCAAAAGTAAGCCAACTAGGATGCCGATAATCGCAATAACAACCAGCAATTCGACCAGAGTAAACGCAGTCCGTTTGGACTCTTTCGGATGGTGATAACGCATTAGTATTTCCTTTGTAATGATAAAACGAAAGAATTGGAAACGAATGAACTGTGATTTCAATCCGAACCTAAGATATACTCTTTGGGGGAAACGCACAACATAAACTTCCAAATTTTGAGACTTCTCGCTGAATGCCAACCACTCGAAAGCGATTTGTTTCGCGAATCCGGCAGGTTTACCCGCGGGCATCTCAATTCTGGCGTCAAGCGAACCGTTCGAGATCAATCGTTTGGCGGTTTTAGAAATCTAGACAGCCGCAAAAAACTCAAGTCAGTTGACAAACGTTTATTGGTTGCCAAGTCCGCCGCAAGCTCTCCTAATACGCAGGTGAATTTAAAGCCATGTCCTGATAAGCCAGCGACCATTGTCACTTGCGGTAAGTTTGGTAGCGTATCGATAATGAAATTTTCGTCAGGCGTCATCGTGTAATAGCATCCAGACCAGCGGGTCATGCGTCGACTGACGTCAGGCAGGTTTGCACCTAAGAAGGTTTCCACTGCCGATTGATCCTCAGGATTTCTTTGGTGAACGCCGTCGATTTCAGCATCAACTTTTTCTCCACCACTATGACGTGCGATCTTCAGACCTAATGCATCGCGCTCGGGAAATCCGTAAAAATACCCAGCTTGCGTTTCGTAAAAGAAACAGGGAAAGCCGTCTGCTTCGCGATACGAACCGTTGTTGGATTCGTACCAATAAAGGTGCTTGTGCAACACATGCAAGGGGATACGAAATTCGCTGAGCAACTCGCCAGCCCATGGACCCGCAGTAAGGATCAGTCTGTCAGCTCGATAGATTTGATCCGGCGTCCGTACCAAAATGCCGCTTCCATCTGCCTCCCAACCAACAACTTTCTGCTCCATGACCAGCTCTGCTCCAAACTCCTTAGCACATGTGAGATGAGCTTGTACACAGGCTTCGACGTTCAGATAGCCTGCATCCTTTTCCAATATCACCGACCAAAAATCATCGCCCCGCAATGCAGGATAACGATAGATTGCCTCCTTCATGGTGAGTTGCTCGATTGGCAACTCAAATTTGGCAGCGCTCCTCAGCACACCGGGAATAACAATACCGTCAGGGGGTCCTATCTCGAGTAGTCCCGTTGGATGGAATAGCCGAGTACTAGAGCGCGACTCAAGCTCCCGCCAAAGATCATATGCTCGGCATAGAAGCGGTACATATCCGGGGTGCTCGAAATAAGACTTACGAATAATTCTAGTTTCGCCGTGCGAACTGCCGCGATTGTGCGGTGGCGAATACTGGTCTAGACCAAGAACTCGATGCCCCCGTTTGGCCAAGGCAAATGCAGCGGCACTTCCTACTCCGCCTAGACCAAGAACAATGACGTCGTGCATTTTGGACAACTCCGGATTTTTGGGAACACATCCCATTGAGTCACGGCATTTAACCAACTCATTCAGCGTAAGTTTCTAGGGGAGCAGCGGAAAAGAATTTACCGTAGCTGAATTCGCAAAAATTCAGCTACGAAGCAAGGTAGTATTCGTACTGCAGTTCGCCCTAGATAAGGAATTACGACCCGTCATTTCTTGGCCCAGCGTTTCTTGGTCCGTCGTTTCTTGGTCCGTTATTTTTTAGGCCGGCGTTAGGGGGACTGGGCTGGTTGTGTTCATGACGAGGCTGATTATTCATTTGAGGTGGATGAGGGGTGTTTGAAGACGGATTCCAAATCTGTGGACCTGACTTCTGCGGTGTCCACTTTGGCGGACCGAACATGGGTGGGCCGAAGGTTGGTGGCATGCGGTTCATTAGTTGCATCGCTTGTTCCGGTCCTTTTCGGTCGCGTTCATTCTCCTCTCGCATCATTGACTCAATGGACTTTAAGGAGCGATGGATATTGCCAAGTAATTCGAGGACTTCAGGGTGGACTGGAGCGAAGCTTGGTTGTTCATGGTGGGGACCATTAGGCAACGGAGGGTGAACAACGTTGGGACGCCTTTGGTTTTTCGAAGACTCTTGGCGATCCCGGGACTGCTTCGATTTCTCTCGCTGCTTTCCTTTTCTTGACCTTTTGCGATCGCGAGCCTTTTCGTCGTCGTCATCATCCGCACGGAAGCTAACAATTTGACTGGGTTTGTGGGAAATACGCGAATCAGATTGTTCAAGGTCGATTGCGGAGTCTTGCGATTGCACGGTTCCGGACAAGAGGACAGTCAAGGCCAACGCGGCATTGACGGGGATGCGTTTCGAAGGAAATGGAAATGTTGCAAACATTCTGAACCCCTGTGGGAAAGGAAGGATTTTTGGCGACTTTACCATGATAGTGCATTTGCGTAAGCATTTGCAGGCGTCGAAATAACTTCCCTGAACACTTGACAGCAATGGGCAGGATCGATTAAACTTGCGACCCCAACCCAGCGACGGTTGGCAATGTTGAGATACATCGAGAGATGGGTATTGGCTTGCGAAACGTTGTTGGTTTGAACTGATCTTTGACAATCTGGTGGATGAGTTTTTAAATTGATGTTTATAGCAAACGTCGATTACCTAATGAGTTTTATGATTGAAAATTAAGGTGACCAAATGACCAAGGTCACCGACCGGTTTCAAAAACCAACAAAGTTAGTCA
>CAMDKL010000248.1 GCA_945900945.1 Pirellula staleyi DSM 6068 | reverse complement strand
CTACTGCAATTACCTGCGGCCCACGGTGAGTAAACATGCCTTTCGCCGCACTAACTAAGCTAATTTGTGGACCAAATCCAGGCTTCCTATCCTTGGCTGGCAAAGCCTCTTCTTCTGTCCAAGTGTAGGCTCGTACCCAGAAAAACAATGTCATCAAAACTACAAAATAGCTTGCGAAACCCAGTGCCAGGGTAGCCATGAGCGGTTTTTCACTTTTTTTGTTGAAGCCAGCGAGGCCAAATGCGACCCCCCTATAGAGGTTTTAGGCTTTGTCTGCTAGCAAGGCAATCCGAATGCGGTACTTGTTCGCGGATTGCGACATGATTATTGGATGAAAACGACTATCATAGGAGTTGGAATACTATATGAGCCTAGCGGCCTTCGCACGAGATCAGTAAATCGGACTTCGATTGTCCGCGACCCAACACAATGACTATTGAAACTGACGAACCAGTCGAAAAGACTGAAAGACCATCCATCCTCGAACAGACGGAGCATTCTCTGATCCGATGGTTCGTGGACCGAGATCTCCCGAAATACCGTGCGAAGCAGGTGTTGAGCGCGATCTACCAGCGGCGAATCGATAGCTTTTTGGACATGTCCGAATTGCCAAAGGATCTGCGATCCAAACTTGATGAAGACTTTTGCATTTTCAAGACAAAGACCGCAGAGTCACAGCAATCCGAGGACGGCACCGAAAAGCTGTTGCTTGAACTGCCAGACGGAGGTCGCATTGAATGTGTGCTATTGCGAGATGGCCCGCGGCGTTCGGTTTGCTTGAGTAGCCAAGTCGGATGTGCAATGGGATGCGTTTTTTGTGCCAGTGGACTCGATGGGGTGGACCGAAATTTAACGCGTGGCGAAATCCTTGAGCAAGCGTTGAAGCTTCAGCGATTGCTCGAACCCGAGGAAAGGCTAAGCCACATCGTCATGATGGGCATGGGCGAACCACTTGCCAATTTACGCAACGTGCTCGAGGCGCTCGACGTCGCGCGTGATAGCGATTTCGGACTTGGCATCAGTCCACGCCGCATCACGATCAGTACGGTTGGCTTGCCTCCCGCAATCGATAAACTGGCTGAGGCTCATTCACCTTTCCAACTTGCGATCAGTCTTCATGCTCCCACAGATGAGTTGCGCACGAGACTAGTACCGGTCAACAAAAACATCGGAATCGAGGCTATCATGGCCGCAACCGAACGTTACTTCGCAGTTACCAGCCGACGATTGACCTTTGAATATGTATTGCTCAAGGACCTCAACGATTCGCCCCAATGCGCCGAGCAACTCGTGAAACTCCTGCGACGTCGCACTGCCATGCTCAACGTTATCCCTTACAACCCCGTACCCGGCTTGCCCTACGAGACGCCAAGCTCCGAATCGATTCTCGAATTCCGACGCATCTTGATGGAGGGGGGTATCAATGTCATGTTCCGTCAGCGCAAAGGAAATGATATTCAAGCAGCTTGTGGTCAATTGCGCCGGCTTCGAGAACGCGAGCCGCAAATCGTTTCTCTCGACAGAAAGTTCCAAAATTCTTATCTTCCGCTTGGGGCCGATTATGAATCGTAGCCGATTTGCTTGGCTGAGGTCATTGATTCCTCCTACCCTTTCCTTCATGGCTCTCTTTTCGTCCGTGATAGGGATTTTTGATTTATCGGTTTCGTTTGGACAAGAGGACTTGACTTCTAACAAGCGGACAGTGCTCGACGCAGTACGTGCGGTGGACTCCCCAATAGAAAATTTGGAATGGGTAGTCGCCTTTCTTGAAAAGAGAGTCGAGGAGAATAGCGAGGACTCATTAGCAAACTGCGTTCTTGCAATCACTCATTTTCGAACGCAAGCATTCGACCAAGCGAAGCAGTCGTTTGAGCGAGCGAACTCTGGCAATTCAGCAAAAAATACGCGAGCAACGAATGGCAAGTTTCAACTGCTCTGCGCAATCAATACCGAAGATGGAGCGACTGCTACGGCGCTCTTTCAGAATTTGTTGAACGCATGTCAACGAGAGTCAACGCCTCCTGCTTTGCGTAAATCGTTCTGTGAATGGATGGGTGAAGTCATCGGTGTTTTGGATTCAGACGAAGCACAGTCGCCAATTGAGCTCGAGTTGCTAGCGAAAGCCAAAAAAGCACTTCTCGGGATTGAAGAAACTAAATTGAGCCAAGCGTTTGAAAACCAGTACTCGATGTCCCATTCAAAAGCAGATGAAATCAAGAAGGCACTCTTGCAATATGCAGAAATAGGAGATGCCGGAATGAAGGAGGTGGATCGAACGCTGTCGGATGAATTGGAAAAGCTTGAAGAAATCTTGGCCGCTGCCGTCAAAGAATCGAAGGAGTTGTCCAGCGAGAATCAGGCGGCTGTAAAAAGCCTACGACTTGAGATGGTTAGTATCCGAGAGCAAATCCGCCGAATCGCAGCGGATTGGGAAAAAAACGCTCCCGGCATGCCACCTCAGGTGTTTCCTCCCGTTGGTCCGCCGCCGATACCTATTCGCGATGCAATTTACGTAAACCCATTCTACAGTCGAAACGTAACGGAAACGATCAATAACCAACAGGTCACCCGCCAGGTCCAAGAACGCCGTAACTATCGTGAAATCGAAGCGGACCGGTCCGTCCTTTATCAGAACCAAATGAATCTTTATCAGACTAAATTGAATAATTTCAATTTCCAATCGTCCTTGTATAACCAATACAAAAAAGACCGAGCTGATTGGAATAAACGCGATGAAGAGCGTCGCAATAAATTGACAGAACAACGCATATCGCTGGAAGAACAAAATTCGCAGCTTAAAGTCAAACTAGATGCGTTAGAAGATGTCAAAAAGGACAAAGGGGGTGGGAATGCCGATTTGCGACATTCGATTGCACAGCTCAAAGCAGAGCAAGAGTCCATACGAAAAGTATTGAATTCCGCCAAGTCGGGAAAGCCACACTTAGCTCTTCGCCCAATGACGATCGCCCCGTGGTTGCTCACCGAAGAAAAGAATTTTCTATTGAAACAATATGCGGAAAAGAAGTAGGGCTTTTTAGGATCGCTACGCTCGGGCACGCGCGTTCCTTTAAGGCAAACCGCAACTAGCAATATCAGTATCGTACTGTTCTTAGTCCTGAAAGGACGAAATGACGTAGCCATGGGCGTCAGCCAAATGGCACTCACTTTGCGATTTCGTGAACCGGTGGGCGCTAGCCCCGGGCCTGAATTCGCTGGCGAAATCGCTTAAAACGCAGACCGAAGCTAGCGAAAAAGGTTTAAAGACCCAATTCCATGGGCTCGCGCCCATGGCTAAAACATGCCGCCGTTTCACGGCTAGTCGCAATGTTTCAAAACTTAAATTCGCAGGCAATTCAATCGTGCAGGTCGACTTCTTTTCCGTCGCTCACCTAAACCGAAGATTGGATTGAGCAAATGGGTCAAGGCCGCGTAGGTGGAGGAGCGGATGCGCATCGATTCAAATCCACCTTGATCTTGACGGTCGTCGTCATGTCGACGCGCGGTTGCGATGGGTTCATGAACTCGAGGCTTCCTTTCGCCACGATTATGTCCCCCGCTAGGAAGTCCTTTCGGATTTCGATCAAAGTCCGAATGGCATTGGTGAAATCTGCGATGTCTAACTGCAGATCCTTGAACGGTATCTTGGTCGGCGTTGTTCCAAGCGACTCCGAAGTTGTTATTTTGTTGGCATCCGTTCTCAGGCGATCCAGTGTGAACGTAGCGTACCCGTCGGTTTGAACATAGGGATAAGTTGACTTGATGGCGATTCGTAACGCACCAGGTGGGTTGATCAAGCAGAACGATCCGCCACACGTGTCCGCCGGATCTGTTTTGCATCCGACGCTCCCTGTCAATTCAATCTTACCGACCAAGTCGTAGTCGCTCTTGCGTTCAGGCGTCGTCTCTTGTTTCTTTTCGACTCGCTTGTCGATCACCAACGGATTGGACATTCCGGCTGGGGTTGCCACGCGCACCTCAAAATGCCCCGGTTCCGAGAGCGATTCGTTGAGCTTCCCAACGCGAACGCGGATCAACTCGCGACTGATGACTTCGACAAATGACTCGTTCGTAATGTTCAAGTGCTGTTCGGTGCCTCCCACAACGACGTGCGTCAAGGTTGGATGGAAGTTCTTGCCGGTGATAAAAAAGTCGACTACATTTTGAGCTGGATCCAAGTAGGTCAAACCATAGTAGTAGTCCACGATTGGCCTGAGCTGTTTCAGCCCGGTATCGAACAGACCACTTCCCGTCTGGTCGAATTGGTATGGAAGTTTGACGTCATGGGTTTGCATCCCCAGCATCGTTTCCAGTTGATCGATACGGCTGACTAGACGCCCGTAGTCGCCTGGTCGATAGCAATTCTGGTTGCTGGGGTCTTGCATGCATGTGCGAAGCCGATGCAAACGACCGCCTTGAGCAACCATCTCTTCGTACGATCGTTTGGTCACGCCTGGTCGAGCTACCTTTTCCCAGTTGGTGGTTACGTCAAACGAAACATCGGTCACGAACGAAGGCATCGCAATCAGCACTTCACAATCGCGAATGCCTGGCTCGAGTCGCCGATGTTTGCGATCATAGTGATCGGTTGGACCCGTTGACCAAATGGTTCGTGCTAGGGCGCCGATGTTCGTGCTTTCACTTGGCGGAGTCTGGATGCGAGGGTGGAAGTACCAGCCGAATGTATCATCGCTATGAGCAAAGGCGACTGCGGTTCGATTGAGTCCGATCGTTGCCTCATCCAAAGCAAGCTTTCGGCTCATTTTGAGCTTCTGATCCGCCGTAAAGGAACCGCCTTTGGCGACGCTAAAAGCCAATGCAACTTGCATCTCCCGGCGTCGCGAGAAAGCATCGTAAGCGTTCTGCTGATCGGCGATTGGATCCAAATTGAAAACTTGCAACGGGAACGTTTCGCGGAGGATCGTTTCCCAAAGCTTGACAGCGCCGGAACTATTGGAACCATAGAACGGAACGCTATCCGAAACCGAGCACTGTTCCCCTGCGATCAACCCCTTGGTTTCGAGGTCTTTGAGGATCTTCTTGAGGTTGCGATCCATAATGCCGGATTGGAGAGCCAGTAGCCAACTGCTGCTTTCGAAACTGCCGTTGAGTGCGTAATCGGCGACGCTTTGGCTCCACTCCGATCGATACACTCCCACTTGATCGTATTGGCCTTTGACGAAGCAATCGGCGGCGCTCGCGATCGTATTAATGTTCGCGTCGTAGATTTGATTTTCTTGGAGAGCATTGTGGGTTTGCTCAAGCGTTGTGAACAAGAACTGCTTGATCTCCTCCGGCTTGGGCTGGTCCAGAACGAAGGCTGTCGGCAATGACTCAAACTGCTCAATTGCATTGTCCACAATCGTGTCGATGGCATCATCACCGTAGACATCAGAATGGGAAACATAAGGGACTGAGGATGGTATCGAAGCGCTTGAACGCATGGCATTGCTCGGCGATTTAATTCGCTTCACAGGCTTTTCCGATTTTAGAATAGCGATTCTTTTTGAATAGGAGGAGATTGCCAGTGTTCTCAGTTGCGTCGCCGACAGTTTTTCTACTCCACCTTTGTCTTTGATGAGTTTTGCAATCGTTTAACGTTGCTCTTGTGCGTCGTTCCAATCAGCTAGGATTCTCGGTGATAGCGCCTCGACTAGATCGGCGATGACCATCTTAGGAAAGGTATTTCGCAAATGAGCCTGGTCGACTTGCAATTGTGCGCGCAGCGTTGCCACAGCGCTGTACCCTTCGGTCGTTTCTCGGCCAGGTAAAACAGAGACTGGAATGCGAAACAGGTAGAGACCGTAGCCAGCGGCTCGGCTGTTGTCGTCACCGATCATGCGCCGACGCAAAGCTTGGTTGGCGTGAATAAACGTCGATCGCTCCCGATCCAATTCGGTGGGTTCGAGGGCCACCCCTTTGTGGGTTGGCGCAACTCCTTGAGTGGGCGCGGAAAGGAGTGAAAATGCACTTGTATTCCCACTGGTGGTAGGCATTAGGTTGAGTGCGGACACCGAAGGGGCGGGTGCGCCACTCAGAGCTTGTCCAATCGCAGTTGCGCTCAAAAACTCTCCTTGATCGCTTCGAGCAATGTACGCTTGAACCGACTCGCGAAAGCGTTTGTCGAATGCTGAGTTGTCACCTAGTGCCATGAGCCGCTCGTATTCTTGAATCGAAGCGATGAGGTTGCCATCTCCCCACACGTCAGGCTTTTTGACCGTGATCGAACCGTCGCGTCGAATGTCATCTTCGAGCATGGTCAAGTCGCGAGCCACTTTGAGCATTGCATCTCCGTGAATAGGCTCTTTGATGTCGCGGTGCCGCCTACGAAAGGCTACATCCCAGAAATCATGGTGGCCTGCGTCCGGTGCATACGGCGCAAGACTGCCCCGATACTCAGACGAGGATTCACATCCAAAAACACTACTGAGCGAACAGATCAGCAATGTACGTATAGCGATCTTTTTCATTGGATGAGATTCCCTTCGCATCACAATTTTCGAAATGCATGCACTTCAAATTGTCGTTAGCATTCGAACCGCATAACGAACCTAGAATCGGCTTCCTGCCGATGGATTCAAGCCCGTCGAATCGTTATCGGTCGTTTCTATATTCAACAGGCATCCCAAATTTTGCAGTATGTTTAGTTTTCCGCAATTTCCTAAATTGCCTAAACAAAGTCTCGAACCTAGCACCTCATGTTTCAATAGCGACGCATTCATGGCTTTATGGATTATGCACAAAAAGTTGTTTTGGCGAACGGATTTTCCAATACACATACACCGAATGCCGGTATTATTACAATAGAATACTAGTTTCGGGTAAGCTTTTCGACCTGTACGATTGAATTAGCCGAGTAAATTGAGTTTTTCCCCTCAAATTCTTTGGAGTCATTATGA
>CAMDKL010000247.1 GCA_945900945.1 Pirellula staleyi DSM 6068 | reverse complement strand
CCAATTTTGAGCAGTCGTGCGAGGGACACCGTTGTCTGCAGCCGCCTGTTTCAACGAAGCTCCATTGAATCGATCCAAACGAATTTGCTCAACAAAATTGGAAATCCGGTCGCGTGGCCAGAGATGTTGTTTCGACGAAACGTTGCTAGTGGTAGACTGAGTAGCGTCCATGCTTGAGACTCCTTTGGAATGGAATTGATACTCAATCTATTGGAGTCTCTGGCTGGATTTAAAGGACATCAAAATTGGGCAATTGGACCGCAAAAGTTTAGCTGGCAATCACGCCTCGGCCCGAGTTATGATCGACGCCGAATGTTGATGCAATCCGAGGTCGCAGAGATTCCATTCGTTTGCTAAGCCGTCTTTTCGGTCTGCCTTACTTTTC
Source organism: Pirellula staleyi DSM 6068 (assembly GCA_945900945.1). Lineage (GTDB taxonomy): Bacteria > Planctomycetota > Planctomycetia > Pirellulales > Pirellulaceae > JBKCUI01. The sequence continues at coordinate 6,762 of CAMDKL010000247.1, read as the reverse complement.
TGCTCGTCGCTCTTCGGCCATTGACGCGACGCAAGCCTCTCCTCATCCGAATAGCTCGAAGCCCGGGCTTCGATATCCATTGCGAAGCGTTCGAGTCGGTGACGGTACGATTGGAATCGCTTGCCATTTTCATCGCAAGGCTCCCTGAAACCTACTGCGGCCCGTTTTAGCTGCTTCGAGTTCCGCCATGATCAGGCGGATTGCATTTTTTTCACCTGAAAGCGATAGGCTCGCGCCGCATCGATGAAGTTCACGTTTTAGCTGCTCCGCCTGAATTTGGAGCCTCGCCTGTTCCGCAACGAACAACAAATCGTCGGTGGACCAATTGCCTGAAAAATCTGCGGCGACGGTTGGCGATGGCCGCCGAAAGGTTGTTGTCGGACAAACGAACGAAACGCGGTGATGCTTTGCGATGGCCAATTTTACCGCCGGTAACAGAAATTCCAGGATACCCACGCAATTCAATAGGTCCGAAAGGACAACAAACACTTCATTGTCACGAGCATGGCCCACCGCAAATAAAATGCTGTCGGCCAATTGAGTCATTCGCTCTATGGGTTCTCGATCGCGACCTTCGAAAGGAGCAATGACCGGGGCGATCCAAGGCATTCCCGAGTTGTTGAGTAACTCTTGGATTCGTTGAGCAAAGGTGACGTCGTCATGGATCATGGCCACTTGTTCGCGCGAGGACAGGCGGAATATTTCTGTCAATGCCCCAGAAATTAGAAATCTTTGCCGTCGTCGAGCGCGACCGGTTGGCAGAATCGGGAAAACAGAGAACGGAAATTCGTTTACCTTAAAATCCAAAAGATCAGGGAACTGTTGACTGATCAGGCCCCAAGCAGCATCGATCATTCGCTGATTCAACAGGCATGGCGGTGGACTTGGGTTTATCGAAAAATCAGCGAGCGCACGCAGAAGAATCTGGAACCCCTTTTCGCCAGACATGGGCGGAAGACGTCGCATTCCTCGTTCGTCGAACAAGACGCCTCCGACCGCGTCACCAGCGCTAGTCGCCATTCTCCCAATGCTCGCAGCCACGAACGTCATTTGATCGATCAATCGGAAGCCAAATCCACCGACGCGGCTCGTTCTGGAGCCATCTACCAAAAGTTGCACACGAGCAGGAACCTCCGACTCGTATTGCCGCGTCATCCACTGATCACGTTTTGCTGAAACTTTCCATGCAATCGACTTGAAAGGATCGCCAGGGACGTATTCTTTCAGTTCAAGCAGCTCCGAACCCATGCCCGAACGAAGCAGTCGGTGTACGCCATGCCGCAGAATGACATTGGACTTTTTCGTCAATGATCGGTATTCACCCGCATCGACAAAGGACGGTAGTGCTCGAAACGACTGTTCACATGGAATGAATTTTTCGAATCGATAGAGATGATGTGTGCTCTGAAGCGTAATACGGAAACCGGGAAACACAACATTCCCAGCCGCTCGCACACGTGCTGAATAGCTCCATGCGCTCTGTAATTGACCAGGCTCCAGCCTTCTTTGATTCACAACATCATTATCGGCGCTATTGATAAAGCTGACGAAATTGCGGACCAGCCAAGAATTGGATTGTCTATTTCGTTTCACTTCCGAATGAAGCAATTCTAAATTCTCGGGAATTACATCGAGCAAGTCGAGAGTCACACCCCACAACCGTATTTCATTGGTCAACTGGACTCGCACCTCCACGGTGCGATCAGCCCAAAGCGACCGGTTGGATTCCCGTTCCCCATTGATCATCCGAAAGGGCTTGATTGATGGAATTTGAAAACGCACATGCCAAGAAAACAGTAGCCATTCCGATAGGATCCACAGCAACGACGAGAGGGAGAGCAAGCTGAGCACCGTTTGCCCTCGAAAGAGCCCGAGAAAGAGCCCAATCATCCCAGCGACTGCAAACAATTGAACGCGGCGAGTCATCGTTTCAAATCCGCGAGAACAGGGACGCGTTGGATAACTTGCTGTAGGACTCCGTCGATGGTTCGTCCGTCCATTTCGGCTTCGGGTCGCATGATGAGTCGGTGCCCAAGTACCGGATGGCAAATCGATTGCACATTGTCATGAGTCACAAACTCGCGCCCATTTAGCAACGCATGAGCGCGCGCGGCTTTCATCAAGTTGATAGCAGCACGTGGGCTTGCACCAAGCAAGAGGTCTGCATGCTGACGGCTCTCACGTGCAATATCGATAATGTATCTTTTTAATTCTTCCGAGCAATAGACCGTGTCGAGTTGGGATTGAATGCCCATGATCTCGCCGGAGGAACTAATAGCCGTTATCTTCGGCGTCGGGCGACTGTGGAGATTCAGCATTGCAACCTCATCGTCCCGTTGGGGGTAGCCAACTTTAATTCGAAACAGAAACCGATCTAATTGAGCTTCGGGCAGTCGATAGACTCCCTCTTGTTCGATTGGGTTTTGTGTCGCAAGGACCATGAAGGGTTCCGGTAACGGCAAGGTTGTACCGTCTATAGTAACTTGCCTTTCTTGCATCGCTTCTAACAAGGAAGATTGGGTTCTGGCGGGCGCTCGATTCAATTCGTCTGCGAGCAACAATTGGCAGAACACAGGTCCTTTTCGCAAAATAAAGTTGCTTGTGTTGCGATCGAGCACTTGTATGCCCGTGACATCGGATGGCAGCAGATCCGGCGTGAATTGGATCCGTTCGAATTGGATACCCAGAATCGTGGCGAAAGTTCGACAAAGGGTCGTCTTGGCCGTTCCCGGTACCCCCTCGAGAAGCACATGACCACCAGCAAGCAAGGCAACCAAAAGCTGGTCTGTTACGTCGTCGAGACCAACAACAATTTGTTGCATTAGCTCTTGGGTTCGACTTCGAAGTTCGTTAACTCGTACGGCAATTGGACTGGCGGTGGGCACGAATCAGTTTTCTGGTTTGAATGATGAGCCGCACTGCGTCAGTATGCGGTTTTAAAAATTCGGTATTAAAGCATGATCAAACTCGCCGCTAGCTTCGGGCTTCGTTTCGTGCTCGTTCTAAGGGATTTCGCTAGCGAATTCAGGCCCGGGGCTAGCGCCCACCGGTTCACGAAATCGCCAGTGAGTGCCAATTGGCTAACGCCCTTCGGCTCATTCTACGTTGCCCTGCTACTTTTTGGGGGGCGTAAAGCTTCTCTCAGTTCATGAATTGTTTTTCCAAGTCTGAGGAACTCTTTTTCCGAGACCTTTGGCACAAGATTACTGATCTCGAATGAGCGGACATACTCGAGTTTTTCGCGGAACGCCTTGTCATTTGGAATCGCTCCGGAATGGCGAAAACTGGTGGCTTGGTTTTTCCATTCCTTTTCGCCGCTAGTCCCCGAACATTCTTTGCAGAATTCGCGCGCTAATATAAAGGCAGCTGGTCCGTACTGTGAACTGCGTTGCCTCGAAACGGAATCCATTTCAAACGCGGAAACGTGCGGAATAATGGGCTGGCGTTTTAAGATTGAAGGAATACGACGTAGCACGCATACCAGTATCAACAAAACCCCTGCCGCAGAAATCACCGCCAATACAGCGAGACTGTAACGTCTAGGATTCACGGGCCGTGGCTGATTGGCCATGGCTTCGTTCAAAATATTGGAGTCCACGACACGTTTTAGAATATGGTTAGCGACTCGCAGTTTCGTTTCGAGATCCGAATTGGGCAGGTCCTGGATTCTTGGAAGCGATTGCTCTTGGGTTCGGTTCGAACTGACCTTGGGCGCTGGCGGTTGTATTCTGTCAAGGTAACTGGACAAAACCCGTCCAGCGGCGACAAACGACATATGTGTTTTTTGCCCGCGACCTAGCAAATCGGAAACACGAATAGCCAACGTTGAGTTGTCGCCATGCCATAACATTCCATTGGTAATTACGCTCGTATCCGCAATAACGAACAGTACACCCGAAGCCTGCGCTTTTCCTTTTCCAACCATGATCAGAGGCTGTTCGCTACTCTCTGAGGGCAAACAATCAGGAGGCAAAGACGCAATGATTTGCCAACGAAGGCTGTCGACAGAAGAGGTCTTAGGAGGCAAAGTGAGCCATGCCGTCCGATTGGAGACGATCTCGTTGACGCCCAGCATCGACGGGTGCGATGAATCGATGTTTAGGATTCGGACGCAGTCTTTGAAATCGAGGTACCGGTCTTCCTCACGGGTGGAAACAACAGGACCTGCCTTGATCTCTCCGATGCCGGTCATCCTGCGAGGTTGATCGGATGCAAGCAGAGCGTTTCCGCCACGGCTTACAAACTGAACAAGGCGAACCCCAATGTCGGATGGCAATCTCCTTAAATCGCCGGTCACAACGATGACCGAATTCGAGGGCGAATCGAGTGAGGACTCAAGCGATTGCGTTATAGTCATGCCGCGTTCTTCCAACAGCATTTGGAAAAGTTCCAATCCGACGTGCCATTTCAGTTCGTTCTGTGGAATACTCTGCTGTGCTTGCACAAAAGCGCATTGCAAAATGAAAGACAATGTGATGACGAATCGTCGAACCGTGCAATTGAAACTCATAAATGCTTAGCCCTTGCATTGCTTCAGGGCTAATTTCGCGTCTTCGATTTGATCACTACTAAGCTTGTGTGCAACGGGGAAATACCGAGCTTGTTCGTATAGAACGGAAAGGGTGCGAATAGGACCCGTGAGCGCCGGCAACGAGTGCTCAAACCGCTCGGTCACAACACCGCATGTCCACCACGTTTGAGCTGATTGAAGCCGCTGTTTAGCAATAGAATGAAACGCCCGGACGACATCGTCACGTGTCCGAATCTCCTCAATTTTCGGCGACAATTGAGCCTCTAGTATTTCTCTTCGTTCCTGTTCCGATCGGACTCGGAATCGCAAAACAAGAAAGGCAATTCCACAAGCGACGGCAAGTACCACGAGGCCTTCCAGGACTTTAGCATTGAGCAGAGTGGGTAGCGAGAATGACCCGCTCGTTGAGTTTTCTTGAGGTGCGGGACGAGGCGATGCAGAGGTGCTAGATGCAATTTGGGTAGATTTCGAGATTTGCGTCCAAAGGTCATTGAGAACCTTGCCTGTTTGTTGAAAACCCTTGGACATGGCAGAGTCAGGCTTGGCCGGCCTGGGTGAGTTCTCGATCGGCCTATTTGGATTGGCAGTAGGCGTTGGATGCCTTGCGGGTTCGGCAACTCCAAGTTGGTCGGTATTTGGGTTCGGCGTTTTTGAGGGAAGCGGGGGTTGTTCCAACTCATTGAGGGGCGGGGCGCTGGGGCGTGAAGATTGACTCGATCGTTGGGCGTCCTCAACGAGCCTCTGAAACGTTGCGCCAAAACCACTTCGTTCCAGTTCCTTTCGTATGTCCATCGACGATGTTGGAGCAGATTGACTAGATCTATCAGCCGAGACACCCCCTTTCGAGCCCTCGTTTTTGGAATCGCTGCTGGAAGAGGGACTCATATCTTGAGTTGGTTGAGGATCCAAAGAACTAGTACCATCCCCTGTTTGCAAGCCAGACTTTGGCGTTCCTTTGTTTGAATTTGCTTGGGGCTGTTTGGGATTTGCAGGGTTTTTCGACGGCCATGCCTCACTGGACTGTTTTTGATTTTTTTCAAACTGCATTTGCGTATTTTGCAACTTCTCCATCAGGTCAGCGAAGCCAGGGCTATCCAATTTGCTTCGCGATACCGGCTCTTCTGTTGGATTCGTCGATCGAGGCGTTTGCTCTTTTGAGTTGGAACCTTTTTCTACAATTGGTTTACCTACATTTGGTTTCGATGCCGATTCTTGCGCAACCTTTTCCCTTTGCGGAATCTCTCCGGCAGATGAATCGTTTGGCCTATTTGGAACTGCGGCTGAACTTGGGCGGTCTGTCTTAGAGAACTGATTTGCCAACTCCTTTGCTTGGCGTACAAGTTCAGGATTGGAAAGCGCTTTGGAAATCAAGTCGGGAGGAATCGCGTCAAGGCTGTCGGCAGTCAGGCCATCTGGCAGATTGCCGCCAAACTGCTTCATCGCTTCTTTGAGTGATTGAATGTCGGCATCCGAAAGTCGCGATGGATTTGAATCTTTGGATTGATCGCTATTCAAAACCAAGTCGCGAAGGCGAGACAAGAGTTTTGCTTGGCTATCGGGTTGAATGGGATAGGACTTTGGCGGAGGTAGCCATCGTTGGGATAGAGTGTCTCGCAATGGGCTGGGAGTGGGTTGCGCGACACATTGACCACTCAAGCCGAAAGCTAAAATGGTGGACAAGCAAATCGCCCTCCGAATTAAGTAGAAACCTCGAACCATGACACATACCCTTACTGTTGGACGCAAACTGGTATGCATTAGTGTATCCATAGTACGACAATTTTTCATCTGCCACCGGCCCAAGAAGCATTCATCTTGGTCGGGTGCGAAGCCAGCCAATCGCTTCCGAAAAGAATGCCCAATTATCGTGCAGCTCACATTGCGATTTTCTGAACCGGTGGGCGATAGCCCAACGCCGTGAGCGTTTTCTTCCGGTCGTCACGCTCATCGTCAATACGGGACTGATTTCGATGCTCATTCTTGGTATGCGGTTCACGACCCTCAACTGGACCGATAGTATTGCCATTTTCATCGAGTCGCTGTAGCACTTCGTCGTCCGTAATTTCTGCCAGTGCTGCCTTGTTAGGCAACCGGCCAATAAAAACGTACCAACGAACCCACTTCTGGGTGGGACAGTTGGTTCACGCGGAAGTTCCTTGATGACTGCCACGCCTAAAGGTGATTTGACGCTTATTTATCTCGCGTGAATCGACTGTCCTACCCAGATTGCC
>CAMDKL010000246.1 GCA_945900945.1 Pirellula staleyi DSM 6068 | reverse complement strand
GCCTGCGTGTACCACTGCCGTTGCTACACCCACGACGTTACCGTCGTCAGCGTACGACTCATGGCCAAAGTGATTGGCTAAATCTTCTTTGTAGGACTCTTTCATTCCCAACTCCAATCCGGTTTATCCCGGCGCTTTCCTGTGTCCCTGAAGTCCCCAATTCAAACTGTTGGGAATGCCTTTGGGAAGCGGTTCAATCGAAAGCGTCGTATGCCGCGTTGTAAATCTTCGTATGAAGGGAAACAGCATATATTGGAAGATCGAGAAGGCAGAGGCCATGCTGGCGCTACGGGCCTCAATCTTGAGCGAACACTGGGATGAACATCGCTTAGCGGCAAAACAGGCGATGCTCCGAAACAATAAACCATCCAAATCACTAGCCGAACCGGATGTGAACAAAAAAGTTTCAAATCCCCTATGATTTCAAAGACAAAATCAAGTTGGAAACGGGATTGCTCCCACGACGACCCAATGCAAAACTGAAATCAGATGGCTCCAATCTCCTAGCCCAAGATTCGCATCTGGAACTCGACCCTGTCGCTTGGGCAATTCAGTTGAACCTAGCGTTTCTTCAATCCATCTTGAATGTACGACTTAACACCCAATGTTTTTGACAAATCCATTACTGGTTCTTTTTGAAGTGGACTGCCCGCAGATACCCAGCGAAGTTCGGTTTCCGTAACATAAAGTCCTCTCTCTCCGAAATTCTTGATCGTCGGATGGTCTTTGCGGCGAACGATGGTCGATTCACACAAAATCAAGTGAGGAACAGTTCGCCCCGAAAATTCCTCCCAGAATATCTTCTGTCGAATCGCCATACTTTTCGGCTGATTTGGAGCATACTGATAATCCGCTGTGAATTCCAATAACAGGCCCTCCGAACTTAAGAATTTCCATGAAGTAACAAATGGGGACACAGAACATTGACGGGGGTAAGTGATCCACCCGTAGGTGTGGTGCCTAATATCGCCGGTCATCCATAATGACCGAAGTCAGTGTGTCGTTCCGGCGAAACGATCACTCGCCTTCTGATGCTGTCGCTAGGAATCGATTGGGGCGAACTTCGTTGGGGTCAGCGACGGTCTTAATCTTTGGCAATGGCTGAATCGCAAAAATTGTAAATTTGCGATTTCTGTTGTTTCGACGCTGTGCCATCAGTGCTCCTTGGGGCCCAGCGGCCCGCCCCAACGCCGGGATTTTTTGAAGCATAGGCTCGGAAAATCATTCGCTTTTTACCTTCGGTATGGTCTACTTGGCTGCGCACGGTCACACGGACCAAGGCTCGATCGATCTACAAGACGTTTGGACGCATCAGTTTCCACTTTGGATCCTAAGCCATTTGCTTAGAATCCAATACCGAGACTAGATACTAGGCTAGATACTAGACCCTGTTTACGGTTTTCGCAGGCTCGAAATAGGAACGTATTCGAGTGCGTAGTGGATTTGACTGTCCGGCGAATTGATGTGCGACTTAGTTAAGCGGTTCGGCAAGATCTTCAACCGCAATGGCTAATAGAGAGGTTCTAACCCCGTGGGTTGCGGTTGAAATTTTGGTAGGGTAGCCTAACACCGGCGACTAGGAATTGATCGGACCGCAACGTGTCAGGTGCTGCAAAGCCTTGTTGGGCTCCGACTGTCACCACGTCGTCTTGATCGACACCATCGCCGCTGACTCCGAGACCGCCAACCAAGACTTTGTTGCCCAACACATCATCATAGAGAGCAGAGCTCCCCGGAAAGAATACGATGCCGTTTTGTCGCTTGATGTTTCTCGGGTCTCGGAAATTTCGTGAAGCATTAAACGAGTCGAACGACAACACGGTAGCCGTAGTTGACGCATAGACAGATGCAGGCAAAGCGGCATGCGTGTTTTCTCCCGTTAATGGATTGATGCCGGGCATCGTTAGTATGCTGAAATCACCAGCTGGAGTTCCTTCGGGTGAACCCGATGGGAACCGAGGCAATGCCAGGAAACGGAAGGTGCGATTCGTTAACGCCGTTCCAGTGGGGATATCAAACGAACCGTTGTTGTCTTGATCAATTCGGTCGGCATCCACCAGCGAATCCCCAGCGTAGTAGGCTGTGTTTCTGGACTTTGCAACCGCCACGTCGATCGAAAATAGCGTTGCGTCATGCATTCGATAGAGACCCAGCACCTCACCTGCGGAATCGGAGACCGCGAGAACCATTTTGGTTCGAGCTCCCGGTCGGAAACCGTTTTTTAAGTCGAGGCGAATCGCAGCACGCGTGAGGTTCGCTTCCTGGATTCCGTTGTTGATGATGCGTTCGACCTCGGCTGCGGTGAATTGTGGATCGACGGTTGAACCGTGCGGGGTGATCAACCAGCCTTCGGGAACACTTTGGCCCGATTGTGCCTTGGATCCTCCAACGTTTATCGGTTGATCCGTACCCGTGTTGAGTCCATGTCCTCCTTGGTTTGCTCGACCGACTTGCAACAGTCGCTGTGTTCCAGTCACCGCGTTCTCTCGAGTTGGATGGGGACCAAAGATTTCAAGTGTGATTCCGACGAGGTCAATCCGCCCGCTCGGCATGCCAAACCCGCACGAGGGAGCTGATCCCTCGAACTCGGTAACCGGAGTCGCACCGGGCCCAACAACGGTTCCACCAGCCGCAAAATAAGCGATGAATTCCGATTCGAGAACCTTCGGTGCATTCAGTCGTTCGCTATTTGTTTGAGGACCTGCTGCTCCTCTTAGTGAAGCGTGCACAAAATTCTGCTCGTACGTTGCAAACCCATTAGGTCCCGGGAAGAATACTCCGATTCCACCGACAAGTGCCAACGTGCCGTCGTCACGCTTTTTATAGAGAGGCATTCCACCGGGAAGCGTTGCGATACCGCGACCCTGCGCTGATGATACTTTATTCGCATTTAAGAGTAATCCGGCTTGCACTCCGTAGGACTCAGGAAAAGTTTTCAAAAAGGATTTTGCATCCGCAGGAATGAAAGCAGGATTTGCGTCGAAACGCCACGCCAGGTTTGCATCGTCCAGCGTTCCCTTGATGCCATCCAATCCAGAATGGACCGCGCTATCTCGGCTTTGGTGTTCGATGGCGAATAGATCCACAGGAGGTGTATTGGCTACAACCGGCGGGAAATGCGAGCCCGTCCCGATTGGTGCGACGAAGCCAGGTCCACGCAGGGGTGACTCCGGATCTGCGATGTCCGGATTCGACTCTACCTCACGTTGCGTTATCGTCGACTGACTGATGAATCGAATCGTGCGCGAGGTTAACGGGGCTTCTTCGTTGGAAAAGAAAGCGGCGGTTCTTGCTTTTGCGAACGCTCCATCGATTGCAAACACGAGATCCGCTTCTCGACCAGCGTACATTGCATCTACATCGGATTCGGTTCGCACACCCAGGATACGGCCTGATCGATCGACGATGGCGATGATCGCGTCGTTACTTGAGGTCGCCATGGAGGCCCGTTTGAGGAGGCAGGTTACCTCATTTTCCGTGATGATGGGGCCGGAGATAAAGGGTTCCGGTATTGCTTCTGGCGGTTCGCCTGCTGGAATCAAAGTTGCGAAGTTTGTGTTGAGTTCGTTGACCACCGCCAAAACGTCAAGAGGCGAAACGGTCCCATCCGCGTCTACATCGCAAAACGCAACAGTTTTGTAAGGAGCCTCTTCCCCTTCGATTCCAATGCCGCTGTTGATCTGATTGATAACTATTAAAGCATCGAGCGGAGAAATTTGGAGATCGTTGTCCACATCCAAGGGCATGCTGATATTGTGAAAACCAGGCATCCCGGCCATGAGTGAGCGGCCCTCCAATTTTTCGAGAGTAAGTCTGCGGCGAAATCGATTCCTACGGTCTGGTCTAATTATCATGATAAACAAGCAAAAAAAAAGGGATTCAACCGGTCGCAGGACCAACAGTCCGATCATAGTTAAGCGACAAGTAAAAAACCATTTCGGAATTCGATTTCACCTGCGTTTGCTCCTTTTAGCAGTGATTTCACACTTAGAGAGAACACCTTGACCCAAAAGTCTTTTGAAACCCAGCGACTTCGAGAAGATCCAAAGAAAAACCAATGTTGGCGACGGTGGGGACCGTATGTTAGCGAACGATCATGGGGAACGGTTCGCGAGGACTATAGTTCGGATGGAAACGCTTGGGGCTATTTTCCACACGACCACGCTCGTTCCAAAGCGTTTCGGTGGGGCGAAGATGGGCTAGCAGGTTATTGCGACCGATATCAATTGTTAGTCTTCAGTCTAGCTTTGTGGAACGGAAAGGACCCAATACTCAAGGAGCGGTTGTTTGGAGTCGTTCCATCGGAGGCAAACCACGGTGAAGATGTCAAGGAGTATTACTATTACCTGGACGCGACTCCGACTCACTCCTATCTGAAATACCTTTATAAATACCCGCAACGAGCCTATCCGTATCAACAGTTGATGGAGGGCTGTCGCGCTCGCGGAAAACAGCAAGGGGAGTACGAACTGCTTGATACCGGAGTCTTCGAGGAGCATCGGTACTTCGATGTGTTTCTTGAATACGCAAAGGCCAATGCGGAGGATACGTGCATTCGTATCGAAGTGTTCAATCGTGGCCCAGAGCCTGCCAGCATCGATCTCATTCCGCAACTCTGGTATCGAAAGACGTGGGACTGGGACGGGATCGAATCGCCGCAACCGTCTTTGAAACAAATAGCCGGTGGCGCTGATTTTATATGTATCGAGGCAGACCAAGGCGATTCGCTGCCACTTCAAAACCTAATGACTCCCTACACGCTCGGCAAACGGTATCTGTTTGCGTCATCGGATGGGGTCGCTCTATTTACCAACAACGAATCGAACTTCGATCGGCTGCATGGGTCAACGGGACAGAACAAATCGCCATTCGTAAAAGATGCATTCCATCGTCAAATCGTTGACGGTGAGGATTGTACGAACCCGAAACTTCATGGAACAAAAGCTGGCGTGCGATTTTCATCGGTCGAGATCCCCTCGGGCGGATCGAAGGTGTTCCTGTTGCGGTTGACCGATCGTTTGTTATCGAATCCTCTTGGCGAGGTGGAGTCAATCGTTGCAAAGCGAAAGAACGAAGCGGACGAATTTTACGCTGAGATCCAACCGCCTAAAGCAACCCCCGACGAGAAAATGGTACAGCGTCAGGCTCTAGCAGGAATGATTTGGACGAAACAAATCTACTTGTTTGATGTGAAAAAGTGGCTTGATGGCGATGATCCCAATATGCCTCCGCCTCCAAACCGTCCCGGCATTCGGAACAAGCATTGGCGGCATCTAAATTCGATGCGAATATTGTCGATGCCGGACAAATGGGAGTATCCGTGGTTTGCAGCGTGGGATCTCGCGTTCCATTGCATTCCACTCGCACTAATCGACCCCGAGTTTGCCAAAGAGCAATTGTGGTTGTTGCTTTTCGAACAATTCCAACACCCGAACGGGCAGATTCCAGCCTACGAATGGGAGTTCAGCGATCTCAACCCGCCAGTCCATGCTTGGGCTGTTTGGCGAGTTTACAACATGGATCGCGTCCAGAGCGGCAAACCCGATCGCGTGTTTCTGGAGAAGTGTTTTCACAAATTGCTAATCAATTTTGCGTGGTGGGTTAACAAAGTCGATAGCGAAGGAAACAATATCTTTGAGGGAGGCTTCCTGGGGCTCGACAATATTACCATCTTCGACCGCAGCCAATCGCCAACCGATGGGGCAACGCTCAAGCAGGCGGATGCAACTGGCTGGGTGGGCATGTACTGCTTGAACATGATGCGTATTGCGCTAGAGTTGGCCAAGGAGAATTCGAGCTACGTCGGCTTAGCAACCAAATTCTTCGAACACTACATGGTTGTGGGTCACGCGATCAAGCATATGGGGGGCGAGGATTTCAGTTTGTGGAGTGAACGCGATGCGCTATTTTATGATGTGCTCAGCTACCCCGATGGCAACTACCGTCGCTTGAGAATCCATTCCCTAGTGAGTTTGATTCCTTTGTACGCAACAGAACGACTGGAAGAAAGTTGGATCGATGCTTTCCCGGGTTTCAAAGAAAACTTGCATTGGTTTCTACGAAATCGTCCCGAGATTGCGAAGCCTTGTTTGACAACGAGAGAAAACGATCAAGGTACAGTGCACTTGCTCTCCCTGGTGACCGAAAAGCAGTTGCAGGGAATTCTGCAACGCATGTGGGATCCAAATGAGTTCCGAAGCGCTTATGGTCTACGAAGCCTGTCTCGATTCCATGAAGGCAAGCCGTACGAGTTTGCGGGCCAAGTTGTTCGATACGAACCTGGCGAAACCGCGTTTAGTATCAAGGGTGGTAATTCGAACTGGCGTGGTCCTATTTGGTTTCCTACATCCTTCTTGATGATTGAATCACTCCGCAAACTGGCCAAGGTCTACGGTGAAGATTTGAGAGTGCCGGTGGCTTCCCAGGATACGGTACCAGGCGAAAGCCTGGATCAGCCATCACAGCAAATGGAGGCAAGTACGACCTTGATGGGAATGGCTAGCGGCTACGCCGACAGCATGATATCGATGTTTACTCGCGACGAGAATGGAATCCGTCCCATCTTCGGAAATCGCGAAATAATGCAGTCGGATCCACACTGGCGAGATTGTTTGATGTTTCACGAATACTTCCACGCCGACACGGGAGAGGGCCTCGGTGCATGCCATCAAACGGGCTGGACGGGCTTGGTGGCCTCCTTGATCGATGAATGGAGGCGTTGATCGCATTCCGTCGATCAGTCCGCCGAACAAGAGGTACTTCTGATTTGCACGCAGTGCCGTCATAGAGCTTTTCGCAAACGACTGAGTACGAGTACGAGATTCCAATAAAAACGCATCGACGTCCGTCGATTCGAATACTGCTATTTTAATAGTTGGACACGATCTCACGACAAAGCTCGAACAAGCAGTCACGGACACGTACAGCGGTCATGCGCAAGTTGTTGATCACCCTGAACACTATCGCAAAAACCGAACAAAAATGGCGCGAGCCAACACTCAGGGCCAACGCTAACTTTGGGTAATTGGGGATGACTTGGTAGTTTAGAGTTGTGTACACCTTGAATCTGATATTTTGCCATTATGGCGAGTCAAACCAAGGAGCATACTGTGATCAAGGAAGTTCAAGAAGCAGATCTCGTTTCAAT
>CAMDKL010000245.1 GCA_945900945.1 Pirellula staleyi DSM 6068 | reverse complement strand
TATTTTCGTAGTTGCATGCGTGCTTCAATCTTGAGTCCAAATGCGCACATCTTCGGACCGGGTCGGTCCAATTGCGGATACCAACTGGAATCTCAAGTGCCTCGATCACTTGCTGTACGATAACGCTCGGTGGCAAAATCTCTCGATTTAACGCCTCGAGTTTCGCCAATGTGGGATCGCCATGCCATGGCGATTGCCATTCAACAGGCGGGGCATTCTCTGTTGTGCTGTGAAGCTCTTTAGCATCGTCTCTTGCTCGAACTTCCCGCAATCTTTCTTCAAGCCACTTGGGCGTAGCAACGCCCGGATCGCTCTTCAGATGGAGGATCGTGGCAGCCGCCAATGAATCATTGCGGTCGGCAGTCAGCCGAAGTCCTGACAGTACCAATGCCCCTTCCCGAGTCGAAAAGAGACCTGGGCTTTCCAGCAAATACGGAATTCCAACTTGATCTAATGCAATTGCAAGATCTGCAAGTGCGCTGTTCGTTTTTTCCAGAACGGCAATGTCACCAAGACGCGTCCCCTCTTCCCTCAATTTTGCAATACCGACGGCCAATGCCGTCGCCTCGTCTACATTGTTCTTGGTCTCCAGCAGCCATCGCTCGAGACCACGAGGAACACCTGGCTTCTTAGGGTTTTGTTTTGCCTCTGCGCCAAGACTCGCTTCGAATGCTCGGCCAACAAATTGCACAATCCCCTTTTGGCTGCGATAGTTTTCACTCAACTCGCGACAATCGATGTTTCCTTTTCGATTCCAAACTCGATTGACCAATTCCGGATCGGTATCGCGAAAGCTATAGATGGCTTGCTTTGGATCACCAACCCAGCAGGTCCGTTTCGTTAAGCTTCGAAGGCTTTGAAAGATTGCAAGTTGCAACGGGTTGGTATCTTGGAATTCATCGACGAGCACCAGATCATAATCATGTTGGATCTGTTCACCGACACTATCATTCGACAACAACTCCAAAAACAGTATCTCTAGGTCGATGTAGTCTACATAACCACGTTCCTTTTTGAACATTTGGTATTGATCGTTCAGCCGCAGCGTTTCTTCAGCCAGAATGGATCCAAAGTTGCGGATATCTTCGTGCAAACAAGGATTGTTACGAACCTGTGCGGCAAACGCCCGAAGCGGATCGAGCTTTGCATTTGCACCAGTTCGTTTTCCTGCTTCAATCTTCTGCGCTTCGACGAACTTGCCCCAGCTAGGTTTGCCTTGCGACAATAGCCTCCGCAACTTGTCTTTCGCTCCTTCGGTTACGCCAGTAGTGTCGTTTAGTAAAGCAATCTCTTCCATCGCTTGTTCAGCCAACTCAAGTAATCGCTCGCCAGCATTATCGGACAATGTGGTCGAAACGGTACCGAGTATTTCGCAGAGTCGAGCGGTACTCGCACTCATTTGAGCGAGAAACAGCTCATCACTGATCCTATTGCCACGTTTGATTTCAAGTAACTTCAGAATTCTCTTTTGCAAATCATCTACACTTAACCGAATCGCTGCATCAGAGAGTCGTATCCAATTCTCTTCCTGTACCTGGCCAAGCAGATCATTCAGGGTTCGCCCACTACCTGACTCATCAAGCACCTCCAAGGCTGGGCTAAGTCCCATTTCAATGGCATACCTCGATAGCAATCGAATTGCGACGCTGTGAACCGTCCCTATCGCAGCCAAATCGAATCGATCGGCGTGGCCGAACTGAGTTTTGTTTGAATCGCCATCGAGGCCAAGCAATTTAGCCTGCATTCGGCTTTTCAATTCCGCTGCCGCTTTCTTAGTAAACGTCGTGGCCAAGATACGACTCGGGTCGAGTTTCATTGAAACCGCTTCTGCAACGATGCGGCACAGTTCTGTCGTCTTGCCTGAGCCCGCTCCGGCGCGAATCACTTCTAGTGTTGCCACTCTTCCTCCATCGTCGATCGGCGTTCCAGTTTTCGATCTTCATGAATCTTCTTCATGACAGCGTCCATTTCAGGGTATTCGCTCCATCCGCCTGCCGAACGAAGGATCCCTTCCCCCCATTTGCCTTTTGCTTGAACAATCTTGACCGATACCTCGACCTCTTGGCCATCGGCAACTCCAAGCTCCTCATCGAGCTCGATGGTCTTGCCGTGGACAATCCCATGAATTGTCTTGTTCATTGCAACGTCTCCTCTAAAGCTAGCGGCAGGTGAAATCTTACCGGTGAATAGTAGCAGGCACATTCTATGTGCCGTCCGCATATGGCCACGGCACACGGAGTGTTCCTGCTACTTTGGTAGATTCCTTTCGGCTGCTCGCCTAAATGTGTTTGAGTCATGTTTTTACGTGTCACTATTCTACTCGTTGAAGTCCACAAAGTTGGGGGTAACTGCAATACCGGCAAACGCCTTGACTCTCACCAGTTTTGAGCTTGTTATCGAGAACAAGCTCGACGCCGACCGGCCAAGTATCCATTTCCATCAGCGGACGAGCCGGAACGGGCGCGTCACCTGCAAGCCAGCTATCTGCATCGGAAACCGCATTTTCGAACGCATCCCAAACCGATTGAATCGAAGGTCCATCGACTAGCTCCGATTTGCTTGACTTGGCAACCGGACTTTGTTCTGGAGTACAAAGGCTTCCATCCGCAATGATTAGATACGCAACGCCCGGGAAATTGCCATTCTCCGATCGGCCATAAGCGTACGTTGCAAGCTGGACCGCACGTCCATCTTTAAGCATCTCTCGATACCGCTTCCCTGAATACTTGAAGTCGATAATCGCTTCCGATCCATTGGCCTTCGTTGCCACACAGTCTACGGAGCCAACCAGTTCTTTGCCGAAGGCCTCACCATCCAAAGCCACTTCGATATCGATCGTTTTGTATCCCCCGTCGGTGAGAGTCGATATCAATGTTCGAGTCGCACCAACCAAGTTGTTTCGCAATTTCTGGCGATCGATTCGTTTGTCGGGTTGGGCAAGCGGAGCAGCGTCCTTGGGCAATCTTTCGTCGAACAGTTGCCCAACGGAATTTACCGCCTCTTCCACCGACGGAATACTTTTGTTTCCCGCAAACACACCTTCGAAAATGCTATGGCAGAAAGTCCCCATAAGGTTGTGATCCTCTGGAAGCTGTGCAATCGAGCTTGGCGATAGACGGGCTTGGTAGTTAAAAACCCATTTTAATGGGCAGCCAAGTCGATCTTGCAGCTCACTTGCCGAGACCGTTGTGCGGTCACGTATCAAACCCTCTGCAATCCGCCAAAGCTTCCTTTCGGGCTGAGGTTTGACAGCCACGAAGCTGCTGATATCGAAACAGTAAGGAGACAAATGCCGAGTGTCACCCTCCGCAATCAACGACTCGATCGATAAAGGCTTGTAGCTCTCCTCAAAGCAGTTTTGAATAGCCAACCATAGTGGATGCAGTCGCTGTTCCCAATCCTGTGGCAAGTGAATCGCGAGCATCGATTCCGAAATAAACACCAATCCTCGAGCTTCTGCGGAACGCAGGGCAGACAACTTACGGCTGCCATCATCGATATCGATCCCGTGGCTACGCAGTTGTTGCAACTGTTGCGTTGACCACCTGCATAGCGGAGCATCGGACACCGACAGACCAACCCAAATTAGTCGTCGAAATGGGCCACTTATTTTAGCAAGCGAACTAAGCAAAGTTGGGCCGCCATCCGCCTCGATGAACGGTTGGGTTTTAACACCGAGCGTGGTGGATTCCTCCAATAGTCGCTTTAATTGTGGTTCCGAAATCGTGCGACCTTGGCTTTCCGTAAGATCGCCCAAGAAAGACGCTTGGTTTGAAGCAGTCCGATAGGCTTCATAGAGATCGGCTGTTTCCTCGTCATCTCGGTCCAGTAATTGCGATCGGCCAATTGCCCATTTCGCCACGCGACCACAGACTTCATGAATTTGCGTTGTCGAGACATCCGTCCCTCTCTGGATTCGTTCGACGTATAGCCATTCGTCGAGAGTTTTACGAATCTTTCCGTCTTTGTCCCATTCGGCAGTACATACTTCGGCGATAGCCTCGTCCCAACGAGTGCTCCCGAATCCAGGTTGCTCAACCAAGGCCGCTGCAAGCTTTTTCGAGACCGATGGAGTAATGGGTTTTACAGGAAGACTCAGAAAATCGAGAAGAGCTTGTGGGTCAACCGGTTCCCAGCACAGATTTAGTACCAGTGGGAGAACTTGCAATACCGGGTGTGCAGACGATACGATCGAAGCCCCCATCGTCGGTAATCCAGCTCGATGGAGACATGCATCGAGACGCAATGCAAGTTGAGCGTCGGCACAGTAGATAACAGTGTCAGACAAATCATCGTTACGAAGCGCAAGGACATTTGCGATTAGTTCGCAGGCCGATGCTTCGCTTCGAGTCACCACGTGGCGTAATGACTCGTCGGAGACGATCTTCGATTTGGATATTCCGCGAACCGCATCTTGTGCTAGCCGAAGACTCGATCCGTCGGGGCCAGCGGATTCCTGAACCAGTGCGGGAAGGCAATTGAGTCTCGACAGCACCCTTTGCCAAAGCGATGGCCATAGCTCAATTTTATCCAGCAAGTGGCATTCGTGTGGTGGCAATGTCTGCCCCGCATCAAGTGCCAATAAGACTCGATGTAATCGCACAGCATCCGAAGGAAATTCAAGTTTGCTGCCAGCCACTGTCCTCGCCATGTCGCGGACTAATTTCGGCAGCGATTCACGATCCTTTGCATCCCAACCGGAGATAGTCAGGTCGTCAAAACGATCGAGTATTTCGCCAGCCGTAGCCCATCTGTCGACAGCAAGGCTAGCGGTAAAAACAGTATCAGATGATTTATCCAGTAGGTTAGCAAATTCGGTGATCCGGTTTGCACGATGAGCCCCGTGAGTGCGTAGGCCAAGCTGTGTTTCGAGCCAAGTTAGTAGCACTCTCGGCCCGGCCATGATTGCATGGCTCAATCCGAGGTCATGACCCGACGCGTGGTCTACAACGGTCAATACAATTTGAATTTCTTGTTTCATTGTTGCCATCAAGTTCCTATATGAACGGCGGAATGCTTTTCACTGAATGCTCGTTGTGGTTGACCGCATCGTTTGGATGCCCACCATCGAAGCTCGTGGTCAAGATAGAATAAACATCATCCAACGTCGAACGTTCGGAATCCTCCTTAACAGAGCGGACTTCGAATTCCACCTCGCAATGGTCAGGTAGGTCGACGGCTTCGATTGGACGAAAAACGCCGTTCTCGTAAATCGCATGGATAGTTTTCGTCACGTTGATTGACACATGGATTGTTTATGAAGCAGTAATGAAAATGCAAATGTCAATGAATGGGAGAACAATTGTAAAGATCAATGGAGGTCAAAATGGGTGATGACATGCCGGATTCTCCCATTTTTGGAATCAAGAAATCCATCGGAAATGGCAGCCGAAAAGTCGGCCAGTTGATCCGGGGGTGACTTGGGGCCGCCGAGGGGTTCGAGTATGTGGTTTTCCCACTTACAAGGACGTACTCGGCGAGACGAATGTGATTTGGCATGATGGGTATCGGCCACAACGCTTCCATCGAGAATGTCGAAGACGACAATCCTTTGCCTCGCGACGTCCGCGCCGTAGACATACCGTTCGTCAGGCGACATCGCAATATCGTTGATATAGGCTTCATCGTCCGCTTTGATTGCGATCACGGGCTTTTGATCGAGGACTTCGAATCGTTCGGTCGCGGGTTTACCCCAATTGCTTGTTTCAAATATTTGAATTCCGTGCCCTGTGTCGCCGCTCGATGTGATGAGTTTGGACCCATCCTTGGTAAACAAACCGCAAAACGCAGCATTCCACCAAGGAATTCGAATTGAATTTTTATTCGCACCTTGACCATTACTGGGATAGATCACGATGCCGGGATCGCAAAATCCAACAATCGGTTTGCCATCCGGACTTGGGACGACATTCCAAAGATCATCGCCGGTGTAGAGCCGCTCTCCAACCGGAGTCAGGTGTCGCCCGTTGGGAAGAATGGTTGTGCCTCCGGGTACGACTTTGGCAAATTCGTTCCCAGAGGGTGATCTAAAGCTCTGGTTTTGCGCGAGAACGGGGCCAGCCAGGAATATTGCAAGGAAGAAGTAATAGCGGCGGCACATGGATGATTGCGATCAATGAAAAAAGGAGCCGGACCCATGAAAAACGAACAGAAAACCAACAGAGTACCAGAATCGGGTTTGAGTTTCAAACAACGCTTCCTGCCAGCCGAAGTGAAGTTATTGGTAGACATGAGCCGCAAGATTTGTTGAGGCGGTTGATTGCTTAGGGTATGTTAGTATCTACGTCTTACACGAAAATTGCATCCCTCCCAAGCCTGCTGCGTTCATGCAAAGCCTTTCGCACATCCTCAGTTGGCTCGTTATCGGCATCGCTGGCGAGTCAACCATCGACTTTTCAAGCGACATCAAGCCAATCTTGACCGCCAACTGCATCCAGTGTCACGACGAGAAGAAACACGAATCGGGATTGCGTTTGGATCTAGGCGGGGGGCTTCTGGCGGGAGGTGACGGTGGCAGCATTGTCGTTCCGGGCAATTCTCGGGAAAGTCGATTGCTGAACATTCTTCATGGTGCTGACCAAGCTACTGAAAAGATGCCGCCGGAAGGACGCCCACCATTGAGTGAACAGCAGATCGATGCAATCGCCCTTTGGATCGACGCTGGGGCATTGATACCTGATAGCGAACGGACACTTACGGCCAATTCAGATCATTGGTCCTTTCAACCTCTCAAGCATTTCAGCCATCCTGAAGTTGCTCATGCTACTTCGATTGCGATTTCCAATCCGATCGATCGATTTGTTCTGGCAAGGCTTGAGTCGGACGGGATCGCTCCATCGGTCCAAGCGGAGCTCTCAACATTAATACGCCGACTGAGCCTCGACTTGCGCGGCGTTACGCCGACGCCTGAGGAAGTCATTGCATTCGAACAGGATGGTTCGCCGGTTGGATACGAGCAGTTGGTGGATCGCTATTTAGCGTCCCCGGAATACGGCGAGCGTTGGGGCAGGCACTGGTTAGATCTCGCGCGCTACGCCGACAGCAACGGTTTTACCCGCGACTTTGAGCGCCAAGTTTGGAAATATCGCGACTGGGTAATCCAGGCCATTAACGAGGGGATGCCATTCGATCAGTTCACGGTCGAGCAGCTA
>CAMDKL010000244.1 GCA_945900945.1 Pirellula staleyi DSM 6068 | reverse complement strand
CGCCCTTCAATAAAGGAAGATGAATCGATGCCTATTGATCCAAGAAAACTCCGACCAAGCGAACTATGCCGCTTACTGAACTCGACGCCGTTGGGCGAAGTGATTAGCGAGCGGCAACTGTATCGGCACCGCCAACGAGCTGGCAATCGTATTGGCGATGGCAAGACAGTCGACCTATTGCGATACTGTGCTTGGATGCATATTGTTCGACATACGCCGAAGCCAATATCGGATGTTGATCCGTATGAACGCATGAAGGAATCGGCTCGCGCTCGCAATGCTGCACTTGCACTATCCGATGACGCAGGCGTAGTCTAATCGGCCGAAGCCAATGTCCACAGTGGGTATTCCGGGATCTACTGCACGTGGTTTGCAGAAAAATCACGATTCACCTTCTGAAGTCTCAACCGAACGTGTCGGCCAAGATGCGGCACTCGCATTCGTTGATTTCCACAGAACCCGATCCGCTGGCTCTGACTCTAGGAAACGGAAAATGGTGAGTACTCGCGCATGTTTGTCCGGAATGCTCTGACAATCTGCAGGGCAACCAGACGCGGCGAACAAAGTCCCACACTCCGGGACTTGCACCACTACGTGAAACCAATTAGAATCGACCATCAACTGGTTGGTGATTTGCAGTGACGGTTTTTGAACGGCCTATAGTCATCCAACTTCTTTCGCTAAGTGTCAACGCCTTTCGAAACTTGCCTTGCTTAGACACGATCCGATTCGAAACGTTTGGCGGCATTCATGAGCTCTTTGATCCGATTGTTGTTGATCTTTGTTGCCGTGCAGCTCGATACATCTTTGCATTTGTCGGCTGGAGAGACAGTCGATTTCAATCGCGATGTCCAACCGATTCTGGCAAGCCATTGTATTGAGTGCCACGGACCAGATTCAGCCACGCGTAAGGGCGATTTGCGACTGGATCTTGGAGACGGACTTGGGGACGACCGAGGTGGATACCGAATTCTAACGCCGGGAAAACCGGAGGAGAGTGAATTGGTCGTTCGAATCACGCACGCCGATCCGGAGTTAAGAATGCCGCCACCGGAATTCGCGACGAAGAAGCCGCTCAAGCCGCAGGAAATCGAAACTCTCAAACGCTGGATCACAGAAGGGGGGGGATTTGAGCAGCACTGGGCCTATGTTCTTCCGCGAAGGCCTCCCTTGCCAAAGGTTTCCGATGAGAGCTGGCCAAGAAATGCCATCGACTACTTTATATTGAGTCGGCTTGAAAAGGGTGAGATGAGTCCGTCATCCGAGGCGGAAAAAGCCACGCTGATTCGCCGCGCAACCTTGGCGCTGACTGGACTCCCTCCGTCGATCGACGAGGTCGACGCTTTTATCGCCGACGAGTCGGCGGACGCTTTGGAGAAAAGTGTTGATCGTCTGTTGGCGTCTCCCCGGTACGGCCTTCATATGGCGCTAGCATGGTTGGATGCGGCACGCTACTCTGACAGCAGCGGTTACCAGGCGGACTGGGAACGCTACCAATGGCCTTGGCGGGATTGGGTGGTCGATGCCTATAACCGCAACATGCCATTCGATCTATTCACGGTCGAACAACTCGCGGGAGACATGCTGCCGGACGCGACCATCGCTCAACAGATTGCCACAGGCTTCAACCGCAACCATCGGATCAATGATGAAGGGGGCAGCCTAGACGCTGAGTTCGAGGTGGAATACGTTGTTGACCGTGTCGATACGACGGCCACGGTCTGGCTCGGACTCAGTGCGGGATGCGCACGCTGTCACGATCATAAATATGATCCTTTGTCGCAAAAGGAGTTTTACGGTCTCTACGCCTATTTCAACAATGTTCCTGAGAAAGGGATCGATGGCCGCATAGGTGCTGCTAAGCCATTTGTTGAGATACCGAATGAGCGGTCCGTCGCGGAATTGAAGAAGCGAAAAGTGCATCTCTCCGAACTTGAGAAAACAGCAGAAGCCGCAGTGGGTGCAGAAGCCGGAGATGGCAAGGTGCGGCTCGAGAAGCTCAAGAAGGAGATCAAGTGGCTTGAGCGTCACACGAAGGGAATGGCAATGATCATGCAGGAACTCCCCGAGCGACGCCCGACCTACTTGCTAAAGCGCGGTGATTACCAACAACCTGACAAAAGCGAGGACATTCCGCCGAGCTTGCCAGTTGCCTTTAAGCGTACACACCTGAAAGAGGAGACTCCTCGGGACCGCTTAGAACTGGCTAGATGGATTGCCGGTCCGAACAACCCTTTAACCGCTAGAGTCACCGTCAACCGTCTTTGGCAACATCACTTTGGCACGGGCATTGTTCGCACCTCAGAAGATTTCGGCACTCGTGGAGAACGCCCATCCCATCCTGAGCTGTTGGATTGGCTCGCTACCGAGTTCACGCATGTCGGTTGGGACCTCAAGGCAATGCACCGCCTCATCCTAACGAGCGCGACGTTCCGACAAGCGTCAAAGGTCGACGCAAACGTCGCGTCGCGAGACCCGATGAACCGACTACTGGCGCGCGGATCTCGTATGAGGCTCAGCGGAATAGCGATTCGGGACCAGGCGCTGTTTGTTTCGGGGCTCCTCTCCGAGCGACAGGGTGGACAGTCGGTGAAGCCGTATCAACCCGCTGGCCTCTGGGAAGAGCTTTCCTTTGGTTCTGGGAAAACGACCATCGACTTCTACGAGCAGGATCACGGGGAGAATCTCTACAGACGAAGCCTCTATACATTCTGGAAACGCACGGTGGCACCTCCACAGCTTTCGATCTTCGACGGCGGTGGTCGCGAAGCCTGTCGAGTCCGTGGCGACACGACGAACACGCCGATGCAGGCGCTCAATCTTCAGAACGACGTTACCTTTATCGAGGCAGCCCGCCACCTTGCCCAGCGGATGATCCACGAAGGTGGCCAGACTCTTGCGAGCCGGATCACTTACGGCTGGCGTCTAGTATTGGGACGGAAACCGAAGTCCGACGAACTAGACGTCCTTATCAATGCTGCCGCCAGACATTGCGAGAGGTATGCCAATGCGAAGGAGGAAGCTCTCAGGCTGCTGAGCAACGGCGAGTCCTCGCGCGACGACTCGCTTTCCTCGCATGAACACGCGGCATTGACCGTGGTCGCGCTAACCCTTTTGAATCTCGATGAGGCGATCACGCTTGAGTGAACCCAACAACACCATGACGCTAAAACCTCATCAGTGCCCAACAACATCGAGTAGCAAGAATAGTCCGACCCTGGATCTCGGTCGTCGCCAGTTCCTCCTGCAGAGCGCCACCGGTATGGGAGTGGCCGCCCTTTCCACGATGCTGGGGACAAACAGTTTCGCAACGAACAGCGGTGGACAGCCTGGAATTCCTCATTTCGCGCCAAAGGCCAAGCGCGTCATATTCCTCTTTCAAAGTGGGGGACCGTCGCAGATGGATCTTTTCGATCCTAAACCACAGATGGAGGCATACTTTGACCAGGAGATCCCAGATAGTGTTCGCATGGGCCAGCGCATCACCACGATGACGTCGGGACAGAAGCGGTTCCCCGTGGCTCCGTCGATGTTCAAATTCAATCAGCACGGGAACAGCGGCCAATGGCTCAGTGAACTTCTACCGCATACGGCGACCATCGCCGACAGGTTATGCATCGTGAAATCGATGGTCACTCAAGCGATCAATCACGATCCGGCGATGACATTTTTTCAAACGGGCTCTCAAATTTCGGGGAGACCGAGTATTGGCGCTTGGGCCAGCTACGGGTTGGGCAAGGAAAACGAGGACCTCCCCGCATTCGTCGCGATGACCTCGCGCGGCAAGGGAGGCGTGCAACCGCTTGCCGACCGATTATGGGGAAGCGGATTCCTCCCCACGACCCACCAAGGAGTCAAATTTCGTGGTTCCAGCGACCCGGTTCTCTATTTGAACGATCCTGCCGGAATCTCGCGAGAAGTAAAGCGTGAAATGCTTAACGATCTCGGCGCACTCAACGGCAAGCGTCTTGAGGCGGTCGGTGATCCTGAAATCGCAACTCGGATAGCGCAGTATGAATTGGCCTTTCGGATGCAAGCGTCGGTGCCAGCGTTGACCGACCTTACCACAGAGTCGCAAAACATTCTTGAGCTATATGGACCGGATGTGACCAAGCCAGGGTCCTATGCCTCGCAATGCCTTCTTGCTCGAAGATTGATCGAGCGTGGGGTGCGCTTCGTACAACTGTTCCATATCGGTTGGGACCAACATAATAACTTGCCAACAGAGATTCGGAACCAATGCCACGACACGGATCAGCCGTCCGCAGCGCTGGTCAAGGATCTCGACGCACGCGGGTTGCTCGACGAGACCTTGGTTGTATGGGGCGGGGAGTTCGGACGCACTACGTACTGTCAGGGGGATCTGAAGCGAGACAAATACGGCCGCGATCACCATCCGCGATGCTTTTCCGTTTGGATGGCTGGCGGCGGCGTCAAGCCTGGCATCACTTACGGCAAGACGGACGATTTCTCCTACAACATCGTCGAGAACCCTGTCGAGGTCCACGATCTCCATGCGACGATGCTTCACCTTCTCGGAATTGATCACAAACGTCTCACGTTCCGCGTCCAGGGGAGAGACCACCGACTGACAGACGTCCACGGACGGGTCGTTCAGGAGTTGTTGGCCTAGGCGAGCTCTGCGACACACCCCAGGAAGTACTGCATCTGCCAACACTCACGGGCTCACTTTTTGCTTTGCGTAGATCGGATGGGTTAGAAATGGTTGCAGTGCCATCAACTTTGGAAGCGCCGGCTTGTCCTGACAAGAGTGCCCAAATGTTGCACACGATTAAAACTCCGAAGAAATCTTAAAAACTTGTTTCGTTTCGTTCTTAATCCGCCATGAATATTAGGTAATGGGGACTTCCCTATTCAAGACCGCAACACCTATTTTCGAAGGGGCTCAGTAAATGACGAACCAATCTGAAGAATCAAACAACACTCTTATGTGTATCCTCAGCTACCTGGGAATCTTTGCACTCATTCCCTATCTCACTCAGAAGGACAATGCATATATCAATTGGCATTCGCGACAAGGACTGCTCATTACAGCAATCGCAATCGTAGTATCTTTTGGTCTGGCGGTTCTCACGCTCGTTCCAGCAGTCGGATGGATCGCGGGCATGGCTAGCATGCTCTTTTCTTTGGTTGTGTTTGGGCTTTGCGTGTTTTGCATGATTCAAGCATGTAACGGTAAAAAATGGGCCGTCCCTGGCATCGCTGCCTTCCTGGAAAAACCTTAATACCACATCTTGATAAAACGCTTGGATGGTAGAGCTAGTTAGAGTAGATCGTCCTCTAGGCCTCGTTCACGCATTCGCTTGCGGAGTCGGCTCAGCTTGACGCGCAGGACGTCCGGGTCGAGATCGAGCAATTGAGCGGTCTCGACCGTACTATAACCCTCCAGTCTTAGTTCAATAAGACGTCGTTCAATGGGATCCATACCCTCGAGCCACTGT
Source organism: Pirellula staleyi DSM 6068 (assembly GCA_945900945.1). Classification (GTDB taxonomy): domain Bacteria; phylum Planctomycetota; class Planctomycetia; order Pirellulales; family Pirellulaceae; genus JBKCUI01. The sequence continues at coordinate 1,765 of CAMDKL010000244.1, read as the reverse complement.
GCCAAGAGCTCGCGATTGGCCACCTCGGCGGTTTGGTCATTCCGCTCGGAACGCAGAGACAAAATCGTTTCCAATAGTTCGTCCTGCGATTCGTCGTGGCCCGACAATCGCTGCTGCCGTTTCAAGTGACGCCAGTGCTTGGCCGCTTTTCGCTGAACAATCGTGACTGCCAGTGCGATGAGCTTTTGAGGAGATGAAACATCGAAACGGGCGCCTCGAAGCCCAATCATCAAGCTCTTATGGACCGATTGGACCAAGTCCATAGTATCCAAGTGTGGGCGAAGCGCAGGCCCAAGCCGGTTTCTTGCCACGATACGAAGCTCTGGTTCGTATTGTTGCACCAACCGCTGCATCGCAGTTTCATCACCGCTTCGCGCGGCCGCCAGTAATAAGTCAAAATCGGATGCTTCAGTCATTTCTCATCTTAGCTCTACTCTCCGTTCGCCATAGTATAATGGATTAATCTCGTTCCTTATATTCCCCATTCCACAGCGACTTCTACTCGATGGACACCCAACGACCGACAAGCGATACCGAACGCATGGTACGGAGTGCGCGATCGAGGGTCGAGCAATTGGTCGAGCAGGGTGAGGCCGAAGCAGCGGCGTGGGTGCTATCGACTACGCTTATAATCTAATCCCGCATCATAACCACTGCGGAGACATATTTCATCAGCAATCCGAGGAACGTGTACTTTGTTCGCCTCGTCATCGACGAAATTTCGTTAAGGCGAGCGGCGGAAGCAAAAAACTACCGTAGCTGGATTCTCGCGTGAGTCGCAGGGCTCACGAACTTAGTCGTGATCAAGCGCAAGCTTGGTCATTAGAATGCAGAAAGACCAGCATGGCCGAGAACGTAAAGCACACTTTCTCACCGGTCGTATTTACGACGCGATGCTCGTATCGACGCTGAGCCAGCTGAGCTTTGTATTGTGCTCGCTCCAAACGCTTCTGCCATTGCTTATTGGCGACGTCCCCGAAATCACGGCGCACTTTGGTGAAGACCCCAGGGAACTTCAGCGCCTGCAAATCGACTTTAAGGGGCTCTGGGGGTGGAGAGAGGCATCTCAGGTTCGAAACCACATAAACTTTCTAGCTGCAATTAGCGCAAACGCTCCAACCGATCTTACAACGCGGAACTCCTATATAACAACAGTTCGCGGCGGATTACTGACTATAAGAAATAGAGCCATGGGCCTCACGACTACAATGAATTTTTCAAGGCAGCCCGTTTCGTACACAGCTTCGGGGCAGGGGATCTTGTCAGAAGGGCTTGAATCTGGCCAAATGCAGGGATTCGGATATGAGCTCTCAAGGATTAGAAGGGACCGAGATGGCTTCTGACATTTTATCAATTGATATAGGCGGTTCGTCAGTCAAAGTAGGGCTGTTTTCCTCTAAAGTTTTTGAGTTTTCTCGTGGACTGAGCCAGCGATTGCCAGAGGTGCGAATCCTGGGGAGAACTTTTGCCCAAGTGAAGGACGCGGTGTTCGAAGCAATCAACTCCGCCCTAACCAACGGGCTGAGCTTCCAGAGCATCGCAATCAGCACGTCCGGCTCCGTCAGCGAGGATGGCGTTGTAATCAGTTCTGGCCACTTTATTGACTACGAGCGGATTGACTGGAGACGATTGATACTACCAGAGTTCCAAGCGGTCGCTAGGGTAAATGTTTTCAATGACGGTAAAGCATCGGCGTGGGCTGAGTACCGATACCTTGGCTTCGATCATAACTCGGGCAGAGGCGTGATTGCCAGCTAAACTTTTG
>CAMDKL010000243.1 GCA_945900945.1 Pirellula staleyi DSM 6068 | reverse complement strand
ACTTACCGCGTGTTCGGAGAGAGGCGACTGCATGCCGGACCATTTTCGTCGGCAACTGATCCCAACTTAGCGATTGCAAAACACGGCATGCAATAACTCAGAAGAAATATTTGATGCATTTCTTGAGGATTTTTTTGACACTTCTCAGTAAACGCCCTCCCCGGAAATGGAATTCATTAAACTGGATAGACTCCCCTGAATTGTCTCAAGTAGCGATTGTCTCAAGTAGCGTAAGGAGCTTCCAGACATGCTGAGTATTATTAATCAAAACGCAAAGCGCTTGGGTGCCCTGAATCGCCGAGAGATCATGCGTGCGGGTGGACTGTCGCTCTTTGGTCTGACAATGCCAGAATTGCTGCGGGCCGCTGGACAGAACCCAAAAGACGGAATTGAACGCAGGCCAGCGCGCGCGAAGTCCGTGATCTTGTTCAACCTGCTTGGCGGTCCGAGCCACCTGGACATGTTCGACATGAAGCCGAACGCACCATCTGAGATCCGCGGCGAGTTCAAGCCGATTTCCACTTCGTTGTCAGGATTGCAGATTTGCGAACACCTGCCTAACACTGCCAAATGGATGCACAAGGCCTGTCTCATCCGAACGATTTCTCATACTTATAACTCACATGATCCTTTGGCAATCATGACGGGTTTCACCAGTGCCGATCCAAAACTACAAGCGCAAGCGACCGACCCGCCCGACATTGGAGCCATCTGTCAATACGTAGGCCTGGGACCGCGCGATGTCCCTGGTTCAGTCTGCATGCCGTGTTACCCGGGCTGGGGACAAGAGGGATATCGACGCGGCGGTCCATATGGCGGTTTTCTTGGTAGCCAATTCGATCCGCTATTCTCACTGTGCAGCCCAAATTTCGCGCGAGAACCGAAGGTACAGAACTATGACCCGGTAATGCCAGAGGGAGAACCTTATTTGCCCGGTCTCAAAAGCCAGCCGGACATGTCCATAGAACGCTTTGGTAATCGCTATTCGCTTTTGAAACAACTGGGCGACGCTTTCCGACAAGCCAGCCGTTCCTCGTCGCAGGATCGCCTCGACAAATTCCAGCAGCGGGCGTTCGACTTGCTGACATCGAGCAAGACGAGGGATGCTTTCGATCTTTCGCAAGAACCAGATCATGTCCGCGATCGTTACGGTCGAAACTTGTACGGCGCCAGCATGCTGATCGCTCGTCGGCTCGTCGAAGTCGGTGTACCATTTGTCAGCGTTCACCAAGAGATATTCAAGCACTACGGGCACGCCTACGACATGCATTCGAACAATTTTAGCATGTTGAAAAACATCAACCTACCGGTTCTTGACATGGTCTATCCGGCGCTCATCCAGGATTTGGACGAACGCGGGTTGCTCGACTCGACGCTCGTGATCGTGATGGGCGAGATGGGCCGATCACCGCGAATCAACGCCTCTGCGGGACGAGACCACTGGCCGCAATGCGGATTCAGTCTGTTGACAGGAGGAGGGGTGAAGCCAGGAATGGTCTACGGCGACACCGATAAGGACGCAGCCTACCCAACAAGCAATCCCGTTCATCCGTCCGAACTCGTTGCAACGATATACCACCTGCTGGGAATCGACCCGCATCTAATCGTGCGCGACCCCCTAGGCCGCCCTCATCCGATCGCCCGCGGCGGCGAACCAGTACTTGAATTGCTGAGCTAGTTTGAACGACCCCGTGACCATCCGTTCTAGAGGGATGGTAAGTATTCCCCGAGTAAAACTCGGGGGCATCGCACGAGGGCCGACGCTTCACGGCTTGCTACCTCGAGGCGTTCCCAAGCACAACCGGAAGCCGTCGCGGGAGTCGGAGTAGGTCACATTCCGGATACCCAGTCGAACGGCGCAACGCGCGTTGCCCGGAACATCAAAGTAATTTCCTCCCTTGCATACCGGACGGGACACAGTCCGCTGTTCCGCATTCTCAAAATGGACTTCTTCGTGCCCACCTTTGGCATCAAAGTGATCCAGGACAAATTCCCACACCCCGCCGCACATGTCGGCCAGACCGAAACCATTGCGCCCCCGTTCGCCGTAGTGGTCCACGGGCGATACGAACGCAAACCCGTCACTCCACGGCGCCTTTGCCAGCGGCCAAGTCTTGCTGCGGCCGGGCAGTAAATCAATGGCGGATATATTCAGCCTGCCTTGACCCTCCTCGATCTCGTTACCCCACCAAAAATAATCGCCCTCTTTGCTGCCTCCTCGGCAAGCGTATTCCCATTCCGCTTCCGTTGGCAAACGGTATTCCAAACCCTCTGGCAACCGGCCTGCCTTACTTTCTTTTACTGTTAGCCAATTACAAAATGCCTTCATGTCGTTGTAACTCACACATACAACCGGATAGACATCCCGGTTTGGAAAACCCCAATTCGGGTCGCGCCAGCTTTTGCCCGCTATGGATTTCCACGGATGCACCACCTTCGTCGTTAAGTGATAGCCATCCCATTCGGGATCGAGGACCTGAGTCTCGCCGCCTGGCTTCTCGGCGTCGCTCACATAGGCAGTCGCCTCCACGAAGCACCGAAACTGCCCGACGCTGACTTCGGTGCGCCCCATCCAGAAAGCGTCTTTCACCCGCATCAAGCGAGGTTGTTCGCCTTCGTAGGACTCGCGATCGGTCCCCGGCATCGCCCCACCCTCGATGCCCGTAGCCCAGGCTTTCTCGGCAGGCGTGCTGCCCATTGTGAATTCGCCAGCCGGGATGCTCACTAGCTCGATAGTTACGCCGCCGCCCAAGTCCACGAGCTTCGTATTGTCCGCTGCCGCCAGCGATGGACCTGCGGCGATTGCCGCGCAGTACAAAAGTATGGCAAGGCTGCTGCGGGTGAATGAGGATGAAAGATTGTTTGTCATGCGTATTCGTTTACTTCTCCGGCTCACTTTTCAACAGGGCTTCGATTTCGGCTGCGTTTAACGCTCGCGTATAGATGCGCACGTCGGAAAGCCGGCCGCTGATTGGTCCGTTCATTCCCGAACCAATTCGCAGCGGTGTTTCAACGTCGAGTACGTAGCTCTTGCTATCCAAGACTTGCGACTGGGCGACCCGTTCGCCATCGATATACAGTGTTAAACGGTTGGCGGACTTCGTGGCGGTAACGTGATGCCGGGCCGACGACAACGTGTGTCCCCACTGCACTTGTTGGCCTTGCGAAAATGCATAGACCAGCCCGGAAGGTAGCGTGCTGCAAAACACTTCCCCATCGTGCTCGGCCATGGTCCAAGCCCGGCGATAAGTAACATTTGGAGTATGATCCAGTCGCGTCATTCGCTTCCACTGTTCGCCTCCTGTGTACGAATAGACCTCCGCCAGCGGCAACGTTCCAGCGATTAGGCGACCGTTGGAAACAAGCATCCCCATCACTTCGCGTTCCTCCCCTAATCGGCCTGTATCGGTCCATTGGCCGATCCCTTCGAATCGATATACCCGTCCGCTGGGCCACGTTCCAGCATACAGACGACCTTCGTATTGAGCAAAAGAATAAGTTTGCGTGTTGTCGCCAAGCTGACCGCAGCCGATCCATTCTTCACCATCGAATCGATAGACGTAACCGCCGTCATAGCTGCTAGCATAAAGATGGCCATCGAATACAGTCATGGCCTCCACTCTTTTTGGTCCCATTGCAGAGCTGGCTGGATCAATGCCCTGCGGATTGGTGAGCTTGGTCCAGCGAGAATCTCCTTCGTAGCGATAGAAACCGGCTGGTTTATACAGCGAGGACGCATAGAGTCGGCCGTGGAATACAACGAGACCTCCCACCGCTTCCGTTTCTGGCAACTGGCCGCAATCCACCCATTGACTACCGCCTTCATAGCGGAATACTCGACCGCCGAGCGTTGTATTTTCTGATTCAGTCAACGCCGATCCTGCAAGCCGGTACTTGCCTGTACTAGCAAAGAGCTTTCCCTGGTGAACAGCCAGCGCAGTCACACTGTTTGACTTGTCCGGGGGACCACAATCGATCCATTGCTGACCGCCCGCGTAGCGATAGACACGGCCGGACTGCTCCTTGCCTGGCTCGCACGTTCCGGCGTAAAGAGCCCCTTCGTGCACCGCAAGCGCGAACGCTAGAATTGCATTGCCCGGCCGCCCGCAGTCACGCCACTGAGAACCGCGATCATCGTCGATTCCAAACTGCAAGTGACGGTTGTTCGGCTGATTCGTTGTCACGCCAGCATTCGTTTTGAGTGTGAGATGGAATCCTTGCCGTTTTGATGGATCGTATTGGCTAATAAGATCCCCCGGTAGCCGATTCGCGATTTCCGCCGATTCGATCCACATCGCCAAAGTAAAGTCTCCGTTGCTGAGCTGGGGTGCTTCCCGAGCTGGTATCTCGCGTGGTTCACTTACGGACGGCCAATGTGCAGCGAGATCTCTTTGCAAATCCACCTGACCATCACGTGGCCATAAATACCGGTCGAGAAAGGCGTACGCCGCTTGGCGCTCCGCGGCTGGAAAGGCATGACCAGCATCCGGATATCGCACTTCAAGCCGTTTTTCTGCTTGAAATACGTCTCGATAAACAGGCAGTACGGCATCAAAACAATCGCGAACGCCCGACACTTCGAAATCCGGTGCATCGCGTAGTGGAGCATTCGCGAAGACCGGACGTGGTGCCAGGGCAGCGAGCACTTCGGTGAAATCAAAAGGTATCTTGGACGGCATGTCGCCGTACACGGTCTTGATCCGAGGCATGTAGTAGCGGCTGCTCCACGCTCGCACGTCGCCGCCGTTGTGCTTAGAAAAAACGTTGAACCCGCAGCTCGAGACGACCGCCTTTATCCGATCGTCAAACACCGCAAGGAATAGCGAATTGTGCCCACCAAGCGAATGCCCGATCACGCCGATCGCCATCGGATCAACATACGGCAGTGATTGAAGAACATCGATGCCTCGGCGATGATTTACGATTCCTTTCATGGTTGCACTGTCGTAATTCAGCGCATAGGGATCGGTTTTATACTCCGCAGTGTGTAAAAGCGGGTAGTCGAGTACCAGGCAAACATAGCCTCGTTCTGCAAGTTCGTGTGCATAGGCCATGTCGGCGTTGCTTGTCAGTCCAGCAGGGTGGTCTTTGCCCGGCGCAGAACTCCCAGGCAAGCAAATCATCGCTGGGCGGCGGTCGTTCCGATCTGCGCCATGAGGCACTAGCAGCCAGCCTGGCAAACGATCTCCTTGTTCGACTAGGAACGAAACATGTTGCCGAGTGTAGTGTCGTAACGGCGTCTCGGAGTCGATTTTCAACTCCAATGGCAACGACGTTCTTTCTGGCAGCGGCCCCATAACCATTTCCATGCTCGCACGGATATGCGACACGCGTTGAGCCCAATCTGCCGGCGATTTTACTGGGCGTAACTGCCCCGCTTCGTCCTTGAAGAATAGTAAATTCGCATGATCCTCATACGGAGGGGCAAGTTTGTCCTCCGCGATACATGGAACTGCGAGAAGAAGAGTTGTGATGAGCGCCAGGAAGTGGTTCATGGTCAGATATTATTTGTAGCTGGATTCGCAAGAATTCAGTAAGTTTTGAATTCTTGCGAATTCAGCTACGGTAGTTTTCATTCCGCCGCTCGCCTTACTTTTTGATGACCTTCAGATCGTATTGCCCCGGCGATGATTTAGCAACAACCTCTATTGCTAAGTCCGTCTTGGTCAAGTCGTAGTATTTCGAATGCAGCAACATCCTCGGAGTGACTGGGCCTTCGTCGGGTGTGTTCTGGAAAACGTTTACCAAAACCTTGTAAGTGCCGAGTGGTGCTCCGTTTTGGCCGCCTGTTACTAGTTCGTAATTTCCCTCGGCATCAATCGCCCCGGTTGGTATGTGCTGAGTCTGGTTTCCCTTGGACGCATCTGCAAAGAACGACACTCCGCCTTGGCCGATTTTCGTTATAGGCTTACCGTCCAATAATACGGTTCCTTTCACTGGAACCAGGTCAAGCTTATCGCCGCCACATCCAAATAGGCAAGCGAAAATGCAACTTACGTATACTGTCAAAACGGATCTCAGTCGCATATCGCTCAACCCATTGCTCAAAGGAGAATCGTTTACGGAAACTATGGCCGCAACCTGGAAGTGTTACGTCACGCCTTAATGATTGTCACGTGGAGAATTGGTACATGCCCCCGACTTCACGCCAGGGGTTCTGACCATCTTTCTAAGTGATGGTAACATCCCCCGAGATAGACTCGAGTTAAATTCGGTGGCATTTACTATGGAATGTCGCTCGAGACTTCACCGCCAGCAATCGTCCCGATCGCACGGTGTATCCCCAATTCGATCGTGTCCGAAATAAAACGAACCGAACCGTCAGCGAACGCAAACTGCACTCCACCAGTGTGCTTGCTTTTAACGCCCATCAAATGAGTCCAATCAGCTTGATTCGTCCATTTGAAGTTCGGCGGTTGACTAACATGAGCCAAGGACCCGTTCACATCACACCAACTGGCTCCCATACGGGTATTGTTTGGGTATGTGGATTCGCCAACCAAATACGTATGGCTCGTACCATCAACTAGTGTGGCGAATTTTCGCTTACACATATAGCCATTTCCTGGAAACATTCCATTTCCGGCCACCCATGGATCGCCGCCTCGCGCCGCGATCTTGTTCTTCTCCTGACAGCACGTATCGGCAACACTGAACTTATTCGGGAATACGCCCCAGTCCCAATTCGATCCACTTATGCCCTTGTAACTCGTAATCCCAGTTTTGAAAGGAGATTGTTTGTAAAGGCTGCTCTGCACGGCTGAACGAATCGAAGCGCCTGGGTCGCTCGGGCACAAATAGGATGCAACCGCAACGTCGGCAACGGATGTTACATGACCGGTTCCATTAATATCCCTACCCAGAATTGTATTTCTAGGGATTCTCCCCTGATCGTACAAAGCCTGCTGCTCAATATAGGGCAAGAGTATCGCCAGAAATCCCCAATCCCGTGCATTGGGTCCCGTATTGAAAAAAGGAACACTCGGAAATCCGGGAGCTGGACCAGCATTCTCGATTGGTCCAATTTCGTCCGCACCTAAATTGTTCAAAAACGGCGCAACTGTTGGTTTTCGATCGTAGGTGTATCTCTGAAAAGGAAAGTGACCGAAGGCCGAAGCAAAATTGTGGCATCCAAGGCCGATTTGTTTCAAATTATTGCTGCACTGCATTCGCCTCGCCGCCTCGCGGGCTGCCTGAACGGCAGGTAACAGCAATCCCACCAAGATTCCAATGATCGCAATGACCACCAGCAATTCAACCAGCGTAAATCCGTACACACGTTTTAACCGCATCGTTTTCTCCATTGGGAGACTAAAAGAAATTAGAAGCTCAAAGCCTATCCCTAAAATCAATCTAAACTCGCATCTTATGCAAACGGTATTGGCTGCACTTTCAACCATGAAACCAGTATCGCACTTATCGATAGCGACTGTCAAGCA
>CAMDKL010000242.1 GCA_945900945.1 Pirellula staleyi DSM 6068 | reverse complement strand
GAAATCGCAGCGGGTGAATCGAAAAGTTATCATTGGAAACTGAACGTGCCCGATGGTGCCTATCCAATCCTCTATAAAGCTGTCGGGGCGACAGGCAATCTCTCCGATGGCGAAGAAGGCATGCTGCCGGTGTTGTCCAAACGGATACTTGTTACGGAGTCGATGCCGCTCCCCATCCGCGGTGTTGCGACGAAGGAGTTCGAGTTCAAAAAGCTCCTCGATTCAGCGAACTCCGATTCGCTAAAACATCAATCGCTCACGGTACAAATGGTCTCGCAGCCAGCTTGGTACGCTGTTCTTGCCCTCCCCTATTTGATGGAGTTTCCTCACGAATGCAGCGAGCAAACGTTCAATCGCTTGTACGCCAACCATCTTGCGCAGCACGTTGCTAACAGCGACCCCAAGATACGTCGCGTCTTCGATACTTGGCAAAACATACAACCCAAGGCGATGGTTTCGCCGCTCTCCAAAAACCAAGATCTTAAGTCGGTGATGATCGAGGAGACGCCTTGGTTGCGTGACGCCGATCGTGAATCGCAATCACGGCGAAATGTCGGCATCCTGTTCGACGTGAATCGACTTACATCCGAAATCGACAAGGCCAATCGAAAGCTTGCCGAGATGCAGCGAGATAACGGAATGTGGCCTTGGTTCCCAGGCGGGCCGGACAACGAGTATCTTTCCCTCTATATCGTGACCGGCTTTGGCCGCATGCGCCAATTGGGAATGCCGGTCGATCTAGCTCCCGCATTCAAGGCGCTCGGTCGGCTCGATGCATGGATGCATGAACGGTACGACCAGATAAGGCTTCATTCTAAGGATCCCGAGGAGAACCACCTCACATCGAATATCGCTTTGTATCTCTACGGACGGAGCTTCTTTTTGAATAACCTGCCGATTGCAGACGAACACCAAGTGGCCATCCATTATTGGAAGAGACAAGCCAAAAACTATTGGCTTAAGGTCGGCTCTCGCCAATCGGAAGCCCACATCGCCATCGGTCTCAAGCGATTTGGAAATCTCGATACACCGCAAGAGATTGTTAAAAGCCTTCGCGAACGATCTGTCTCGAACGAGGAGATGGGTATGTTTTGGCGAGACACCGAGCGATCGTGGTGGTGGTATCACGCACCCATCGAGACTCAAGCGTTAATGATCGAGGCATTGGATGAAGTTGCCAACGATAAAGTTGCTGTTGAAGACTGCAAGGTATGGCTCCTCAAACAAAAGCAGACACAGGACTGGATGACGACCAAGGCGACTGCCGATGCTGTCTATGCATTGCTGTTGCGGGGCGAAAATTTACTTGCTTCCGATGCGCTAGTTCAAGTGAAATTAGCAGACCAATGGATCAAGCCCGAAAATGTCGAAGCGGGAACGGGCTACTACGAACAGAAATTTGTGCGAGGCGAAATCAAACCCGCTTACGGAAAGGTGACTCTGACTAAGAAAGATGCTGGCGTCAGTTGGGGAAGTATTCATTGGAAGTATCTCGAAGATATCGGCAAAATTTCCCCACACGACGGCACACCGCTGAAGCTAGAGAAATCGCTATTTAAGCGATCACTAACCAAGAGCGGACCTGCTCTCGAACCTGTCACCGGACCCGTTTCGATCGGGGACGAGATCGCATGCAGGATCACGTTGCAAACCGATCGCGATATGGAATACGTCCACCTGAAGGACCATCGCGGCAGCGGTACCGAGCCAGTGAATGTACTCAGCCAATACCGATTCCAAGATGGGCTGGCGTATTATGAAAGCACTCGTGATACCGCATCGCATTTCTTCATCGACTACTTGCCCAAAGGAACTTACGTGTTCGAATATATAGTACGAGTACAACACGGCGGTCGATACCCAACTGGCATTGCGAACATTCAGTGCATGTATGCGCCTGAGTTCAACAGCCACTCCGAAAGTATTCTACTCAACGTAGAAATGGCGAAACCATAATGTGGCCGATCGCTCCGCGATCGTTCCTCGGATTATTCTTCCACGGTTCTCTCGTACAAAACCGTGGCTAACGCCAAAACGGCTAATCCTAAAATCAAGCAGTAACAAAACGCTAGTGCTTGAAGTGGCGTTGGCCGGTAATGATCATTGGAATGCGATGCTCGTTACAGGCCGCGATAACTTCATCGTCTTTTCGAGAACCCCCAGGCTGAATGATTGCGATAATCCCAGCCTTAGCCGCTCGGTGAATGGAATCGGCAAAAGGAAAGAATGCATCTGAGGCTAGTATGCTCCCCTGGGATTGCTCTCCTGCCTTCTCGATCGCAATTTCAACGCTGTCGACTCGGCTCATCTGACCGGCACCGACACCGACCAACGCGGCATCGCGAGCCAAGATGATCGCGTTGCTCTTTACATGCCGGACCATCTCCCAACCAAAAGCAATGTCATCCCATAGCTCTTCTGCGACCGAAACTTCTGTCACGGTTTTCCAATTCAAACTGGTCGGCGGTTGGTTGTCTGACTGCTGTACCAAAACACCACCGCTAATCAATCGATAGTTCAATTCCACTAGCTGGACACCCAACGCTCCGGTCTCCATCAACCGAACATTGTCTCGCCATTTTGGTTTGGTTTGCAATAGAGAAACGGCATCTACAGAAAACTCGGGCGCTACGATTGCTTCGATAAACAGTCCAGGTTGACAAAGCACTTCTGCGGTTTCGACGTCGACGGGAGTATTGAAACCAATGACACCACCGAAGGCACTTTGTGGATCGCCTGCTAACGCTTTGCGACACGCAAAGGAAAGCTTGTGGGCCGATGCTCCGCCACAAGGATTGTTGTGCTTGATGACGACCGCAGAGGGCTTGGCAAAGCAGCGTACAATCGACAATGCATTATCCAAGTCCAAAAGGTTGTTGTACGAAAGTTCCTTACCGTTTAACTGCTTCGCATCTGCTAACGTCGCACCTCTATTGCCATGCAATCGATACAACGCTGCGCTCTGATGAGGGTTCTCGCCATAACGCAATCCGCTTTGCAGCTTCATCGGAATCGTGATACTCGCCGGCATGGTTATCGCTGTGGCTGGCAACTGCTCCAGCATCGACCTCGACAGGTATTCGGCAATATTCGAATCGTACCGAGCCGTTTCTGCGAAGCACGCTGCCGCAAGTCGCAAGCGGAGCGCATCACTCGTTCCTCCGTTGCTTTGTAGCTCTTTCGCAATCGACGGGTATTGGCTAGGGCTGGTAGCAACCGTCACGAACGCATGGTTCTTGGCAGCGGCCCGAATCAGACTTGGCCCGCCTATGTCGATTTGTTCAATCGCTTCGGGAAATGTCACGTTCGGTTTTTGAATCGTCGATTCAAAGGGATACAAATTAACCACAACAAGATCAAATTCAAGAATCGCGTGCGTGCTCAAAGAGTCCCTATCCTCTTCAACATTTCGGCGAGCCAGAATTCCACCAAAAATCTTTGGGTGCAATGTCTTGACGCGACCATCCATGACCTCCGGGAAACCGGTGTACTCGGCGACCTCAACCGCACCGATGCCGCTTTCAGCTAGATGTTTGCGAGTTCCACCCGTGCTAACAATTTCGACACCATGGGAAATTAGAACTTTGGCGAAATCAACCAAGCCTGCTTTGTCGCTGACACTGATCAACGCTCGCTGGATAGACGAAAAACTACTCACGGGTAGAATCTTCAGAACTGTTAGAGACAAGTCATTGGGGAATAGATCGCTGGTGATCTACGTTTATATATTCCCCGAATATGCGCAAAATCGCAAGCCGTGATTCCGCTAGAGTGATGCTCAGGAAAGCCCGAATTCTATCGATTCCACAAGCATTTCGAGTTCCGTTTCGGTAGCGGACAGAGGTGGAATTATCGGAATAACGTTTCCAATCGGTCGAAGCCAGACACCCTTTTTCAAAACCTGATTGCACACTTGGCTAGCTCGTTGATTTTGCCATGGCAGCGGCGTTTTCAATGCTTTATCCGAAACCAACTCGATCGCTGCAATCAATCCGCACTGCCGAACATCCCCAACTTCAGCATGGGATCGCAATGAATCTAAACCATTCCTTAACAATGCCGCCTTTGTCGGCAGCTTATCCAGAGTCCGCTCCATCTCAAAAATGTCCAGTGTTGCGAGAGCCGCAGCAGCGGACAGCGGGTTTCCGCCATAAGTATGGCCGTGCAGAAAACTCCTTGATTCTTCATGACTGCCAAGGAATGCTTGCCAAATGCGATGCGACGTCAACGTAGCGCTCATTGGCAAATACCCGCCTGTAAGTCCCTTACCAATACATAGAAAGTCAGGTTCTACCGATTCGTGTTCGCACGCAAACATCTTGCCAGTTCGCCCCATGCCAACAGCGATTTCGTCCGCAATCAGCAAACAACCAAAATCCCTGCAAAGCGAGGCCAATCCGCAAAGAAAGCCTTGCGGATGCATAACCATTCCGGCTGCACCTTGTACTATCGGTTCAACGATTACGGCGATGATCTCATCCGCATGCTTCTCAAGCAAGCGGCGATACTCTATTAAATAGAAATCTGCGGCTTGCTCCAACTCGATGCCCGCTGGCAATCGGTAGCTGTCTGGGCAAGGTCCTCGCAAAACTGGGAACAGTAGCGGTTCAAATAGAGAATGAAATCGTGAAACGCCGCCAACACTAACCGTGCCCAATGTGTCACCATGGTAAGCACTGCCCAACGCAAGAAAAGTGGTTCGCTTGGGCTCAGGCATCGAACACTGACGCCAATATTGAAACGCAAGCTTCATCGCGACCTCAACCGACGACGCACCATCGCTTGAAAAGAACACGTGCTCTAAACTGCTCGGTGCTAAATCCACCAGACGTTTCGCAAGACTAATCGTGATCGGATGGCTCATCCCGAGGTTCGTTACATGGGCTACGCGATCCAACTGATCTCGAATCGCTTGATCGATATGCGGGTGGCGATGGCCATGGATGTTGCACCACAGAGAACTCGCACCATCAAAATAGCGATTGCCATCTATGTCGGTCAGCCAACATCCCTTCGCTGAGTCGATGATCAAGCCGTCATAATTCGACATCTGCGAAAAGGCATGCCAAACCACATTTCGATCAAGCTTACGTAGCTCTGTCGTGTCGAGTTCCAATCGTGGCGATGCAGGACGGCCGTCTTCGTCTGCAATGGTTGCTGGGCTACTCATCATTTATCTCTATCTGGATTTCATCACCGACCACGACCACTGCAAAAATGTCAGCTTTGATTTTGGGATTGTCGAGCCAACATCCATCGACCAATGAAAATCGCCAAGCATGCCACGGACAGGCCACCGTTCCATTCTCAATCCAGCCCCCCGCAAGCGATGCACCCATGTGAGGGCAGAAATCATCCATCGCGTGATACTTGCCATCGGCATTGAAGATAGCGATCATGCGATCACCCACCGGGAACGCGCGGGCTTCGTTCAATGGTATATCGCATGTCTTGGCCACGGTGATCCGCTCAGCCATGTTGGAGCAACTCCAACCGCAGATAATTCAAGCCTGCTTTTGCCAGTCGATGGTAGAGCACATCAGGATGAGCACCCAGCGAAACCAAAGTTTGTTTCGTCTCCTTACCTCTCCTAGCAAGTGAAAACGAAAAGTCCGCGCTGGGAAGACTCTTCGACGTCGAGACCGCACCCCACGTGGGATAGACACCCGCCGCTAAGCAAAGATCCAAATCGTGTTCCTCACGGAATCGCTCTGCTGCTAACCCCACGTAGGTTCGGCTGTCTTCAACTGACCCCACGTAGGTTCGGCTGTCCCCAGCCGAACATGCACTCCAACTTTTCTCCAAAGCCTCAAAAGATGGAAACCATTGTGACGCTTGAAGTCCTTTAGAACCCTGCCGAGATAACTTGGCGAGGCGATGTTGTATCCAAGCTCCTGAGCCAATCTCGACTACGCCGAGCGATACACCCCTGTCAAGCATCAAAGAATGTGTAGCATCGTCGATATCGATTTCGCCTGACCCAAAAACCAACAGCCCAAGCTGTTTATGGATTTCGTCTATCGTAGGCTGGATCTTATGTCGAAACTCATTCTCATCGGAGCACAAGGCTGAGATCCGCAAGGTGATGGTAGCTTGGGAGACGGTAATTCCAACTATAGGATCTCGATCCCTACGGATCAAATCTGGAAGTAGTTTTTCGACATCGCTCTCTCCTATTCCGAAGACTTTCAAGCTATGAAAGTACCATCGCTTTGCCCCGAGGCCCATCTCCTGAATGAGGCGAGGCTCGACCGTTGTCGTGTACATTTGCATCATCTCTGCGGGCACACCTGGCAGCGAAAAGATTCGGCTTGCTATCGAGCATTCAGCCGTTGTGCCTACCACTAGGTCGATGCCTGGGGCTGTACCATGTGGATTGTCGATGATTCGAGCTCCAAATGGAAACATGGCTTGAATTCGATTCTGCTCTGGCATGGGACGCTTGCGACGCGCAAAGAGGGACTCGATATGTTCTAACGCTTCTGGCCTTAGTTCCAGCGGCAAATGAAAGGCCTCTGAGATCGCCTCACGTGTTAAATCATCCGCAGTGGGGCCGAGTCCGCCGGTCGTTACGACAATTTCAACTCGCCCTGAGGCTGTGCGAAAGGCGTCGATGTTGTCGGTCATGGAATCCCCGACCGTGGTATGGAATGAAGTCTTGACACCAAGATTGCCGAGCTGTTCACTTAACCACCGACTGTTCGTGTCGAGTCGTTGGCCACTGGTCAGTTCGTCACCGATAGATATGATCTCTGCTCGCAATGAAATCTCCTATTGCTCGTTCTTTTGTTCCTGTGTGGGTGGTTTCGAATGAATTCTCAACCTTTTTTGAAAGTTGCCAAGCCACCCCTCTTTGGTCATTCGATCCCGGACGCATTCATTCGTCAACGGTCGAAACTGAGCTTGCTTCTATTTCTACTTTCGGCCTCGCTTAATTGTTCCGGCGTTTTCGCACGCAACGCATCGATCATAATCTTCACTTTCAGTACGCGACTGTACAAAAACAACAGCGCAGAGAGCGTTTGGTTTTGAGTGCTCGAAGCAACCTTGCGCTCAACAGCGAGCATCGTCATAAATGCGTTGATATCGTTGTTGTCGATGAAGCATTCGAAAGGTATTGCGAACCGGATCGAGAAGCTTCGGTTGTCCGAGGTTTCGGGTAGCCAGGGAAAGCTTGGCAGGATCGTCATTCGGCATATTTCCGGCCTCCATTCCGCATATTTCTTGATTTTGCTTAGATAAACGCTGAAAACACCAGTCAATCAACGGCTTAGCAAGGAAATATGCGGAAGGATCGTAGAAAGTATGCCGCATTCGGCAATTGTAGGGAACCAATTTCCCATACTTCCGTTGTTTAAGGACCATAGAGGACCAGGACCATAGGGACACAGCCTAACTTGGGACTACAGCGTAGATTTGGTAGACTATGTGGATTATTTCTAATCTTAGGGAGGTGCCTCATGGCCCGAATTGCTCGCGTGGAAGTCTTTGCTCCCGATGAAATTGCTATTGTTCATGTGCTCAATCGGACAGTTCGTCGG
>CAMDKL010000241.1 GCA_945900945.1 Pirellula staleyi DSM 6068 | reverse complement strand
CGCGCCACGTCCCTGTACGACGCTGCAAAAGAGCTGAGCCGAAATCCCTGAAACCCGCAACTGCACATCACGCTCAAGCCACCCAGCAAAACAACAACCGCCCAGCAGCCACCCTGCGAAAATGGCTGATTCTTAGTTGCGATTCATACCTCCTTATTGGTTGCTTCGCATCTCGCAACAATAAGTTTGTGTGAGCGTCGCTATTTCACTCCTCAAACCGATGTTGAGCCTCACTAGCTAGGCATCAAACAACTGCTTGATCGGTTCACCGATGGCTAGTCGGTGTGGTCGATTGAAGTGATCGTAAATGTGCGTCTTATGATCGATACCAAATCGCCAATAAATCGTAGCGGCCAAGTCGCCAGGGGTCACTGGATCACGACTGGGGTAAGCGCCATGTTGATCGCTCGCGCCCCACACCGCGCCACCTTTAACTCCGCCCCCTGCCATAATGATTGAGTAACAGTGGGGCCAGTGATCGCGACCAGCCTGGGCGTTGATCTTCGGTGTTCTGCCAAATTCGCCCATAGCCACAACCAAAGTTGAATCGAGCAATCCTCGCTGGTCGAGATCTTCGATCAAAGCAGACAATGCTTGGTCGGCTGGCGGCAAAAGAAACTGTTTGTGCTGGCTCTCACAAGCAACGTGTGAGTCCCAATTCTGCCCTTGTTGTTTGAAATCGTATACGTTGACAAACGGCACGCCCGCTTCGACCAGCCGTCGAGCCAATAGTAGATTTTGCCCTCGCATTTCACGCGCGGCTCCTAATTCGCCACCACCACCGTTGACTTCGCCGGTGGCAACCGGGGCAGCGAAGTAACCGTAGCGATCACGCGTCGCTTGGCTCTCCCGCTGAATATCCAACGCTGTACGCAGGGTGGTGCTTTCCATCAATCGATGGGCCTTGCCATAGAATCGACTGAGCGATTCTGGCAAATGTGGTGCGCTACCTATTGTTTCCAAGAGGTTCATTCGTTGCTGCAACCGATGCGTATCCACACCCTCGCGACGAACAAGGGCTTCGATGTGATAGTCTTTCGCGGCGACATCAACATCGATACACATTGGATCAAAGTTGCCACCCAAAATACCGCCACCTTGACACGGCGTCGGTACAACATTTTGAAACACCGAGGGCAAGGCGGCATAAGGCACTTCAACCTTGACATCACGGCGTGACCAGGTCACCGCACTTCCAAAACTGGGATAGAACTGCGGTAGCTGTGCAAATAACTCACGATCAGGTCCCTCGAGTGGCCGACCGGTTAGTGCATGGATCGAAGCCGAATCGTGGAGAGTCGCTTGGTGATGCACGCTTCGAACGACAGCCACTTTGTGCATCCATTTTGCCATCTTTGGTAGATGTTCACAAATATGCAGACCGGGTACCGAGGTGCTTGTCGATTGGAACGAACCTCGAATCTCGGAGGGGGCTTGGGGCTTCATGTCCCACGTATCGAGATGACTGGGACCTCCGTAGTAGAAAACGAGAATGCAAGCTCGAATGGGCCGATGCGAAATGAGGGTCCGATCTTCGCGTGCGCTGGCCAGTTGTGCACGCCACAGAGCACCCAGAGACAAACCCAAGCAACCGGTCGTACCAAGCTTCAATAGCGATCGGCGATCAAGTCGAGATAACATGGTCGGGCAAATTGGTAGAAACTGACAT
This sequence comes from Pirellula staleyi DSM 6068, assembly GCA_945900945.1. Lineage (GTDB taxonomy): Bacteria > Planctomycetota > Planctomycetia > Pirellulales > Pirellulaceae > JBKCUI01. The sequence continues at coordinate 5,890 of CAMDKL010000241.1, read as the reverse complement.
TTATCGACGGTTACGTATATGTGGAATCAAATGTAGCGAATTCGCCAAATAGCACTCACTTTTAGTTTCCAGGGTTATTTCTTGCGGTTTCGCGCACAATCAACCAAATTTTTGCGCAAACGAATAGCATCCATCTCATCAGTACCTAAGCGAATCAAAAGGATTAGATACTCCAAGCCAACACGCTTCGCCGCCGCTGACCGGCTTATTCTATCCGATCCAGCTAGCGTAGTCGAATCGGCCGAAGCCAACGTTCACAGCGTATTGAGATGAGCGTTGCTATGCCTAGCTGCAAGACGCGTGTTGCTGACTAGGCCGATCCCGCAGGAGTATGGCGCTTCCACAGTTTATGGCGCCGCGTTTGGCAACAATTACTTAGCGGTTGCCTTTTTCTTTTTCGATTGCGTTGACGTATTTGCGTTTTTCGCGGGCTTTCGGTTGGGTAGCCACTCCGGCTCCTTCAAGGTACTGTCCCAGGCTTCCCACGCAGTGACGAGCCGCTTCAGCTTTTCAGGTTCTTTCAAGGCAAGGTTCGTCTTCTCGCCTATATCGTCATTGAGATTATAGAGTTCGGCATTCGCGGTGGTCGCCTTGACGGCTTCATCGATTCCAGCCAAGCCTTCGCTTCCAACACCCTTCACAAGCTTCCAATTACCGACCCGGATTGCAATCTGCTTCCCGAATCGCCAATAAAGCGCTTCATGAGGCGATCCCGATTGTGTGCCTGTAAGATACGGCAAAAGATTGACACCATCCAACTTCCATTCCGGTTTAATGTCTATCGAAGCAGCGGCCAATGCGGTGGGGAGGATATCGAGCTGGATCACCGGTCGATCATCGACTTTCCCACCAGCAAGTTTACCCTTCCATTGGATGAGAAACGGTACACGGATTCCACCTTCCCACGTTTGCGCTTTGTAGCCTCGTAATGGACCGTTGCCAGATGTCGTCGATGGGGTAGGCCCACCGTTGTCGCTGAAGAAGAAGATGAGAGTATTTTCTTCCAGATTGAGTTCGCGAAGTTTGCTCAATACACTTCCGACCGCGTCGTCCATCGAGGATTGCATGGCAGCATACGTTCGACGCTTCGAATCGCTGATTCCGCTGAAACGCTGCAGTACTTTCTCTTGTGCTTGCAACGGTGCGTGAACGGCGTTGAATGCAAGGTAACAGAACCAAGGGCTACTCTTGTTTTGTTGAATAAAGTCGTTTGCTTTCTTAGCAAACATCTCGGTCGTGTAGTCGATTTCCTTGACAGGCTCATTCCCATCGAGGATCAGATTCGACGCGTCGCCAGTCACATCAAAATAATCATGGGCTCCGCCTAAGAATCCGAAGTAGCGATCAAAACCGCGTTTCAGCGGATGAAACTCAGGCTGATAACCGAGGTGCGACTTTCCAATCCAGCAGGTCGAGTACTGAGCATCTTTCAAATAGTTGGCGATGGTTTTCTCATTGAGCGACAGTCCAAAGTTCTTTACGGCCGACTCAGCAGGTCCCGGATTGAATTCATGACCAAAGCGCTGTTGATAGCGTCCCGTCATGAAACCAGCGCGAGTCGGACTGCAATAGGGGCCGCTTACGTAGCCGTTGGTCATCCGGACTCCATTGGTCGCCAGCGAATCGATATTTGGTGTTGGTATCTCTTTCGTAAAACCTTGACAGCCCAACTCGCCCCACCCCAAATCGTCGGCCAAGATCACCAGTATATTCGGCTTCGCATCAGCCGCCCACAATGTGACGCCTTGAAACAATCCAACGCTACACAACACATAAATCAAAAGCTTCATTATGAACTACTTTAGGTTAAACCCAGTTTGGAGAAGGAAAACGGATCGATCGGTTCCTGTTTGTTTTAACCAATCTTGATGCCGCGTGCCTCTGGGGGAATGCTATTTGACACTTTTATTTGTACATGTTTACTGGGTTCTTCGCAACACGCACTGCCGCAGGAGTACGACGCTTCCACAGTTGATGAGCTGGCCGTGAATCTTGCCGAATTCGGGAATCTAGCAGCTAGGCACAATCTTGTGGAAATCGCAGAAGCTTGTCGGAGGGAATCGGCGAATGCACAAGGATATCATCCTTAGCGGCCAAGACGAAGTGAGAACCCATAAGAGGGAAAACCCTGTCTGAACCCTGAATTGTATTGGGGGTAAGTGTTATACGATGGTCGGTAACTGTGGTACGAACGATGGCTCAAGTTATCGTGGTACCGATCATGGTCCAAATTTTGATGCAGTTGAAAATGCTGGTATGGCGTTTGTGGGAATTGATGTTGGTCTGCGTGGTATTGCTGACGATGGAACTCATTGTGACGAAGGTCTTGGTGCAAATTGCTATGCGAGTTGCCATGAGACCCATGTTGTGAATAGCCATATTGCGATCTCGCATTTGAGGTGCCAAATAATGCCATCGAAGCAACAACAATTGAGGTCAGAAAAGCGTTGCGAAACATATCAATACTCCCATTGAGGTTCTTGCTTGTCGCCAGCAGGTGCGTAAGTTTCAATCCGATGAACGCGCGACAGAGGGGCTTTTCCATTCCCACGGTAATTACAAAATGCATTGCACGTGCCAATGGCTGGTTAAAATGAGAATTGCTGGTTAAAAGATAGAAAGCATCAAAAATCCATGGGTTTTCCGCGAAATTATTGTCCGGAAAAAATGCGATTGAGGCCTAGTGAAAATAGGATGCAATCAATATGAATACGCGGGCAATCCCTTTGAGTAGTTCACGGGAGATAGGCAATGCGTTTGGATAAACAACTGTTGTTGTTTGACGGAGATACCAACTTGAAGAGCCGGATGTGTGACCCACAAGTCCTGTTCTGTGAAAGGTTCGGTGGAGCAATCTCCCGCGCCTACTCGGCACATTGGCCAGCCGAACACACGATAGGCCAGCCTGTCCTCAGGCTGACACGGCGCCGAGGACGAAGTACCTAACTCAGCGTTGAGAATTCATATTGAAGATGCGGTTGAATCGATTTGTGTATGCCGACAGCCTTAGATTTGTCGAATCGATCCGCTAACTCTGTCGCGCGTTGCGGCAAGCAAGAGCCTGGATGAATATCGAGCAAATATCGAACGGTCATCGCTTGGTTTGGTTGCAATGCAATATTGTCATCACGGCTCAGCGATGGTCCGATCCAGCCGTCTGACCGAATATGCCATTTGACTGTTGAGCCTGCGTTTTTGGAAGCTGGGTTGTCGCGATGGTCTATGATGGTAATTCCTTCCATTTGCTCATTTCCATTGGTGTCCAAATGGCTTGGCCCGCTGTAGTCGATCCACCGATTCGGATTGCCAAACAAATTGGCTTCACCTTGCTTGCCGTCCGCGCCTGTGATGGTACCTCCCCCAAAATGCACTGACATGCTCTTTGCTAGCCTCAAGCCAAGAATACCGAAATTGCTTTTTCGAAATTCGGTGCCGGTCGCTTTGGTTGAAAAGTCCGATTGCAATTCCAGTGACCACCCATTTTCGAACGAATTGCCGTGCGGGCGAACCGTTGCTATCAGATCATGCTGAAGCAAAGGTTGTGGATCGTGTCCATCGAGCCAGAGAAGGCATAGAGCAATCCTAGCTGAATCTTCACCGTCCTCAATTGCATACCATTGTTTTTGAACGATTCGAGTTGCCTTGCCCTCGCTCCAAAAATCGTAGCCCAAAAGATCGGCGTGAGCAAACCACAGCGAGCGATGATGGTCATGATTGGGCGCACCAGGATGTCCCATCCGAGTAAGTTGCGCTCCGCTTGGGCCGACCAACGGGTAAAAAAAGGGACGAGGTGCGTTCGACGAAAAATGCCATCGGGTCACTTCATGGCCATAGATGACAAACGAAAACTGAGACTCAGGTGCTGGTTCGATTTTGCATCGAGGAAGATGGGGGGACATAGGTCATTTAACTTTTTTTACTAGTGCGATTCGTTTAAGCCGTTTGGATTGTCCAACAGTTCTTTGATACGATTACGAATTGGTTCCGGATATTTTGCCTTCCATAAATCCGTTGACGGTCACTCGCTGCTGCTTCCTACACCTTGTCAGGCACAACATACGGTTTTCGGTATTCTCTGGTTAACATCGAATCCGCCTCTCGGTCGTTCGCGAATTTCTCTTCGAATCCGTTGAACTTCAGCGAGCGCCCTAAGCGATACGAAATGTTGGCTAAATGACAAAGCGACGTCGAAAGGTGTCCTTCGTGAATATCGCTGTGCAAGTCCTCGTTCTTGTCGGAGCGAATCGCATCCAAGAAATTTGCCCAGTGGTTGGAACGATCGCGTTCGGATTCCTTGGACTGTGCGAAAGGCTGTTTCTCACGTTTGCGAAAGGCCTTCCACGTATTGCCACTGATCTCCAGCCAGCCGTCGGTACCGTAAAAGAGATTACCGACCTCTTGACCTGAGCTCCCTTCGTGGTTTGTATATCGACCGCGAGTCTCAAGGTCGATGATCTTGCCATCGGCGTACGTGAAAGCTGCCGTCTGCGTGTTGGGAGTCTCCTGCGTCGTCCGGTCATGACCGTAGGTCTCGACTCCGCCGTAAACCATAGTGCCAGAAGTCTTGCCTTCATCTTGTGTGAATCCGAAAATACCGCCCGTCGAATACACGGAGGCCGGATGCTCGTTTTTCTTCATGCCCCAGCGCGCAATGTCGAGGGTATGAGGCCCTGTATTGCCGGTATCACCGTTGCCGGTGTCCCAAAACCAGTGCCAGTTATAGTGACTGCGTTTTTCGTTGTAAGGGCGTTGCGGAGCGGGACCAAGCCAGCGATCGAAGTGGAACGTTGACGGGGGTAAGCTATCTTTGGACATGCCGTAGGAATCGCGAGCTTTAAAGCAAAGGGCTCGCGCCATATAGAGTTCGCCGATACCGCCACCGTGAAGAAACGCGATGGCGTCACGCACACTTTTCGACGAGCGGTTGTTGAGACCCACTTGCATACGCAGGCCATACTTGCGCCACGCCTCGATCATTTTGCGTCCCTCCCAGATATTGTGCGAGGCGGGCTTTTCGACGTAGACGTGCTTGCCCGCTTGTGCTGCCCAGACGGCAGCTAGTGCATGCCAATGGTTTGGAACGACAATAGAGACAGCATTGATAACTTTGTCGTCGAGAACCTCGCGCAAGTCCCAATTGGTGGTCGGCAGGTCCCCTGACTTCGCATCGACCAGTTTTAAGGCGGGAGCAAAGAGCGCTTCGTCCACATCACACACTGCTCGGACTTGCACATTGTGGCTCTCCTTGAGCGCACACCAACTGCCAAGGTGAACGGTACCCTGGTTGCGAAGGCCGATTACGGCTACATGTATGCGTTCATTTGCTCCAACGATGGATGAATATGACTTGGCGCTTGTGTTCAGCGCAAGACCAGTTCCCGCAGCCCCGAGAACGGCAGTCTTAATAAATTCACGACGGCTTCGAATACTCAAATTCACGTTCATCTTGATTGCTCCTACGGGACAGTCGTGCGATTTTGGGATTAAATTCTCACGGCGGATTCGCGAATGAAGATGTCTAAACACAGAGCACCCTCCTTGAGCGAGATCTGCTATTGTAGCGAGTTGAACTTTCCGGCGTCTATTTGTCCGCTCAGAACTTGGATCTCGATGATGAAAACGACTTCTTGCGAGAGAGATTCGGAAGTTGTTTGGCTGATTGCGGTGACTCAACCGATTCGCTAAGCTACCGTCGATGGAAACCATGATCTAGACAAACGAACAGGGCGCGCAGAAGGGGGTAAGGCAACCGGCCAATAAAAACGTACCAACGAACCCACAGCAGTTCGAGAAATGCTAGCGATACAATGGATCTGCCCGCAATGCTAAATGTCGTTTCGAATCGTGGATTTTCATATCGCTGGCGTTTTTCGAATTGCTTTAGCGCACT
>CAMDKL010000240.1 GCA_945900945.1 Pirellula staleyi DSM 6068 | reverse complement strand
TCGGCTGCTGCTCCACCCTAATCTGTTCGCTCAATGCAGTGACCAAAGCAGAAATCTCCAGGTGGGTTTTGGCATCAGCCGCAACCAGCAGTCGATTTCGTACGGAATCAAGATTGACTCTTGCCTTTAGTAACAGTGGAGCGAGAGATAGTTGTAGAGCGGCAGCCGTCATGCCGCGTACCGAATACGGTTCTAAAGTGATTTCACTTTTCTTAGGCAGCTGTTCGTTAAAAGTGGTGACTCGCGTTGCGATCTTGGTATGGGACACTTCATCGGCGAGTACGGTCAACGTACTTCCATCCGAGTCGACTGTGATCTTGGCTTCAGGAAACTCGGCTACCAGGATTTGCAAAACCAAGGCGTTATCTTGGACAGTAATTGGATACGTTTTTGGCACAGTTGGCATGGAGACCGGTGCTGGTTGATCCAAGGAGTCCAACAGCTTGGCGAAATCCACATGCTGTTCAGCAGTGGCCCAAACCATGAGCTCTTGTTTGTTGCTGCCGTCAACCACTTTGGTACCGAGCAAGCTAGGTGGCAGGTCGGTCAAACTGCTGCGTCGAGACACTTGGTTTTTCGTAAGGGTGTAGATCTGCAATTTGCGTGGATCCGGTTTCGGCAACAAACGGATCAATTGCGGTAACATGCTTTCGACCATCGCGATATCGGCGGTTCCTGCGAGCAGCATGAGTTGCCGACCGTCATCGACCAACCACGCGTTCGTGTTGGGTGAAAGTTTTTGAAGCGTAGCCAACCACTTCGCGTCAGCTTGTTGTTCTAGAGGCAGGACACGCAATTGCATTTGGTTGGCGGTTTGCGAGCGTTTGAAGATTTCGATCATTTCGGTTGCAATTCGCAGATCTTCTCCGGAACCACGAACGATGAGGCTTCCAGCCTTGCTGTTGGAAGCGATTTGACCTTTTGGCAGAAAAGACTTGAAGGCAGCTTCGACTGCGACAACGACCGCCGGATCCATTTCGAAGACCTTCATCTCTTTGGTGCCTTCGATCGGGACAACGTCAATCGCGGCCAGACTCGCTTTGATCCGCATCTGATCTTCTGTGCGTGCAATTACAAGTACTCGGTCAGCCGTGGCCGATACCGTTGCGTTGGGCGCCAAACTTAGGATCTGCTTTTTGATGTCGTCTGCGGTTGCTCCCGTCAATTGATATGCAACCGATTCAAAAGTTGGGAGCTGAGTCGTACTTGCGATCATCTGGTCGATCGCCGACTTGATCGCGGTCTGTTGATCAGGAATGAGGAACGCGCTCAAGACTCCGGTTTTTGCATCGACGGTGATCTGTTCGCTAGGTATGAGCTTGCGAATGGTTTCCAGCGTGCGAGCTGCATCCAACGCACCGAGTGGATACGATGCAAAAACGGGCTTGGGAGGTGGCGGAGGAGGAGGTACGGGTTGGGGTGCAGCCTTGGGCAACGGAACCGAAGCAATTATTTCATTGATGGTTAGCATCTTGCCTGCTGTTTCTACCACCAGTAATTGACTTCCTTGAGCCAAGGGGACAGCTCGACCGTAGCTGCTCAAGAACGGCTTGACCTCTTGCAATACTGCGTCAATTGGGCGACCACCAAGTGGAAAGATTACGCTTACCAATTCGAACCGGCCACGCTTGATCAGTTCTTCCTGTTTGACTCTTGGTAGAAGTTCCAGAGGGATCGAGTCGCTGAGGGCCATCACGACCAGCATTTTTTCGCGTCGAACGAGTGAGAAATTGCGTGTCATTAGCACACTGTTCAGCAGATCGATGCCTTCGCTTGGCGAGTAGGAACGCGTATCGCTGTAAGTGAAAGTCCCGGGTGGAATCTGGTCCATAACCAACGTAAGATCTTGTTGCGTAGCGAACCAATCGAGTACATCGTCCCATTTCATTTCACGAAACTGAAACATGAGTTTTTTGGTAGATTGCGCTTCGTTGAACTTCGCCCGTTGTTCGTCGTTGAGAACGGCTAAGATTTTCTTCGCGAAATCGGCTTTTAGTTTTTCCTTGGAGGCTTTGTCGCCCGGGGCTCCCAATGCCTCGGCGCGAGATTGGAGTAGAACTTGAACCTCGGCTCGCTGTGTGTCGACAAGACTCAATCGTTCGGCCACATCGGGGTGTACCAAACTAGCTACATCTGGCTCTTGAGCGACTGACTGGCAAGCGAAAAAAGCGACCAGAGAAAGGGCGTAGGCGAAAAAGGCGAATCGATTGATGATCATCAGGGAAACTCAGAGTCGAGTTAGTAGGGGTAGGCGGAGGGGAGTGAGGTCCCATGACGCCGCTCGCGGGACTCGCGACAATTTATACTATAGTTGCAGATAGAAATATCTCGGCAATCGTTCAGTAAATTGTTCTGAGCTGTTTTTTACCGATTGCGATTTGTGAGCAAATAGCTGAATTGTCAAGGATTTGGACGTTTTTTGGTAGGAATTGGTCTAAAATGGCCTAGCGAACAATTGTTCGGTAGGGTAAAAGTTCTGAAGCATGAGGGCGAAACCGTTCGACTAGAGCGGTTACGTCATCGGATCGGGGTGTAGCGCAGCCTGGCTAGCGCATCTGGTTTGGGACCAGAGGGTCGAAGGTTCGAATCCTTTCACCCCGACTTGACTGGATTGAAAGCCGTTCGAACAAAAATTCGAACGGCTTTCTCTTTACCAGGACTAGACTTACGTCGCTCAGAGTACGGTTCAAACAAATCAAATCGAGGATTTCGCGTTTTTGCGAAATGTTTGAACCGAGCCACAAAGTTGCGATGTTTTGGCTCCAATCGAACAGCCGAAGCCCCAGTTCGGAATCCACCGTACCGATCTTGTTGATCTTCTCAATAGACTCTTCTACGGTCAAAAGGTCGCTTTTTATCTCGGCTGCTTTCGCCGCATAGGTCGTTTCGTCCACCGTACGGCCCAAATACGCGTTCAACAGTCGATCTTGCATCGACGTTAATTCCGACCTGCGTTTGGTCAGATTGGTCAGCTGCCGTTGCTTGGCCGTCGCGACGTCCGCAAAGGCCTCCGTAAGCGTTTGACGGAACCAAGCGGCTATCTCTTGATTCGGAAACCGGATGCTCTGGAGATCCTTAATAATGGCGATTTCTAGGTCGCACTCACGCCAACGCAGTTTCGGGTGATCTGGGCCCTGACGGTTGTTCGCGCATCGATAGTAGACATGTTCCCTGACGCCGCCATTGATGAGCTTGCGATTAATCTTCTCTCCCGTGATCGATTGGCCGCAATGGGCGCACGTCAACAGCCCGCCCGAAAACTGAAGGTTGGGGGAGCCGACGCGTCGATTCTTGCCATGCAAAACTTCCTGGCAAAGCTCGAATGTATTGCGATCAATTATGCGACGATACTTGCCTTGAAACACCTGGCCGTTGCGATGCAGTTCGCCGATGTAGAATCGATTGTTCAGGATATACGACAGCGCGGTGCGATGGAATTTTGGAAGGGTTTCTTTGTACGTGAAGCCCTCCGCTTCCATCTGTTCAGCCAGTTTCTCGAATGTCAAATTGCCGAGCGAATATAGTTCGAAGATGCGCACCACCACCTTGGACGTAACCGGATGTGGTATCACTGGCTCATTGCGATCCTCGACGTTGGTGTAGCCGTAAGCAGCCAATCCGGTAGGCCAGCCCTGACGTACCTTCTCGTCCAATCCCTTCAGCACTTCGTTGCGGAGATTGTCGCTGTAGTATTGGGCGACCGCGGCCATGACATTGAAAGAAAGAGCCCCAGCGGCGCCCGGCCCGAATTGGTTATCGACGAATGCGAGATGAACGCCACAGGTATCTTCGAGGTCCTGCATCCGGACCGCATCCCGCATATTGCGGCAAATACGGTCCAATTTGTGGCTCACAATAGCCCCGATCCGTTCTTTTCGTGCATTGGACCGAACCCACTTGTACATCTCGTTGAACGCGACGCGCTCCGCACCACGCTTGGCGGACTCAGCAACGACGAATTCTCGTATGCAGGTCCAGCCAGCCTTCTCCGCACGCTCGCGCGTGGCCCGCAACTGCGCATCGATCGAATATCCTTCGCGCTGTTCACGGGATGAGACTCTTGCCCAAATCACAACGTTCATTCTTTAATCCTCCGCTAAACCTTGATCAAAACCTCGGCGAGCCGTTTGACGTTCATGAGGATCTCGATGGCCTCATCCACAGACACATCGCGGTCGTAGGCTTTCGAACACACATGTCGTGTTTGTTGAACGAACTCGTCGGTCATCCAGGAGCGGGACACAATGTCGCCGCATTCTATTCTGGGTGAAACAACAGGAGGATCACTTTGGACGGAAAGTCCAGCGGGATTCGTAGTCTTTTTCACAGTAATCTGCGTCCATTTCAGAGAAGTACAGCTAAGACAAAACCGCATCGATGCCGAATTGCTCGAAACATCCGCGAATGCTCTCGACATGTCTTTCAATGGTGTGCCAACCCACCCCCAATCGTTTCGCGATTTCATTGAGCGATTGCCCATCTGCCAACGACTCACAGACCTCTCGCGCCATAGGTGAAAGCTGCGCTTTGGCCATGTCCAAATCCGTAGCGATAGCCATGCGTCTCTCTTCGACCGGCTCGTAGAGCGCATCGGGAACGTCAGATGGGATGTTCTCGCTCCCGGTGACCCTTTTTGCATAGCGTTGCTGCGACCTTCGTAGGCTCAACAGTTGATGATCGATGAGGGCGGTGATGGCCGTCGTTTCCGATGCACCGTTGGACTTCTCAGGGTCGTAATTGAATTCCATGAGAACCATGGCAATGTGCTGCTGAACATCTTCGATGTCTTGCCTGCGAAACCCCATGCGCCGAGCTCTTGCCGCGATGAGTTTGATCTTCGATTTGTCGATTACCGACCCGTATTGATTTCTGTACATGACCATTTCCTTCGTGTTGGTGGTTGGTTTGCCAATCCAGTTGCGTAGGTGGTCATTCTCAGAGCTTTACTCGGTCACGTATCTAGGCTGCCAGATGTGTTTTCAAAACACATATGTGGCACATATGGTCTGTCGATTTCACATATGTGCCACACATGTGGCACATGTGTGGCGCATTACTCGGTCATCCACACATTTCTGGCGCATTACTCGGTCATTTCACACATGTGTGTTTTCAAGTTTTCGCGGCGAACTTGGGGGTCGAGCGGCTAATAACTATATGGAGGCTTAAACAAACCACATTCCACTAAGCAGAGCACTTAATGATCTCAACTATTGATACTTCCATTCTGATCCGCGAACCGGCTGAGGTGTATCACGCCAAAGCGCGTGAAAACCTATCGAGTCACCAGTTGGCTGACTTCCGAAAATGCCCATTGCTCTACGCTCGCAAGAGAGCAGGTGTGGCCGAGCAAGATGAGCGACCAGCGTTCATTATTGGCAGTGGCGCCCACGCATTGATACTAGAAGGGCTCGATCGCTTCGAAGAAGAGTTTGAGGTAGGTGGCCCCATCAATCCCAAGACGGGACTCCCGTTCGGTTCGAACACCAAGGCTTGGACGGATTGGGCCGAAGCGATTGGGAAGCCCGTCCTAAGCGAAGCGCAATTCGACGTGATCGCTCGAATGAATGCGGCGGTTCGAACGCACGAAATCGCAATTAGCCTTTTAAATGAGGGCCAAGCTGAAGGGGTCGTACGGGCCGACTATTGCGGGATGCCATGCCAGATTCGAATGGATTGGTTCGATCCGCACACGGGAATCGTCGACCTGAAGACTTGCGATGACCTGACTTGGTTCGAATCCGACGCTCGCCGTTACGGATATGCCCATCAACTCGCGTTCTACCGAGCTGTTCTATCGCAAGTGGTTGGCATCCACATGCCGGTCCATTTGATCGCCGTGGAGAAAAAGGAACCGTATCGATGCGGTGTGTGGCACTTCGCATCGGAAACGTTGACCGTAGCCCAACGTGAAAACGAAGCCGCTATCGATCGCCTTCGAGCCTGCCTGGCTGACGAGCGCTGGCCGACTGGCTACGAAGAGACCCGCCCATTCGATTTTCTCTAACGAAACATGACGAGTGGGTGGGATGGCGTGTCACAGTCGCGATTGCCGATGGCTTGACTGTTAGACCGGACTCCCTGTGCCCGCCCGCTCGTCTTTCTCATCCTAACGTTCACTCTAACAAACAACGAATCATGAACCAGTCAAATCGCAAGGAACAACGTACGTGAAACTATTGCAACAGATTCAAAGTGGGCGGTCCTATCTTCCGCCACGCATTATGACATACGGAATTGAGGGGGTAGGGAAATCCACCCTCGGGGCGGCGACTCCGAAACCGATCTTCATCCAAACCGAAGATGGACTCGGTGAAATCGATTGCGACAAGTTTCCACTTGCCCGATCACTCGACGATGTTCTTTCTGCTCTCACGGAGCTAGCAACCGAACCCCACAACTATGAAACGATCGTAATCGATTCGCTCGATTGGCTCGAACGATTGATCTGGGACGCGGTCTGCAGACGGGAATCGGCAACAACGATCGAAAAGGTCGGTGGTGGCTACGGCAAAGGCTATGTACTTGCTCTGGACTATTGGCGCAAGCTCATCGAGCGCCTTGGCGTACTTCATCGCGATCGACAGATGATGATCTTTCTGATCGCTCATGCCAAGGTCGAGAAATTCGAAGACCCAGAGGCACCCTCCTACGACCGATATTCGCCGCGACTCCACAAACACGCTGGCGCATTGATCACTGAATGGTGTGACGCGGTTTTGTTTGCAACGCGTCGATTCACCACCCGCACCGAGGACAGCGGTTTCGGTCGCCAGCGAGCGATCGCCGCTGCAATCGGCGCTGCTGGAGGCGAACGCATTCTGCGCACCACGGGCGGACCAGCCTGTGTGGCAAAAAATCGTTACCGACTCAAACCTGAAATTCCGCTGTCTTGGGACGCCATCGTTGGTGGAATCCTGGGCAGCAACAACGACGTCACTAACCTCATTACTAACACTGAAGGAGAAACTCAACATGGCTAATCTCAATGGCTTCAACGCAAACCAAGTCGAACCGACATCGGAGTTCGAGCCGATCCCACCGGGTAAGTACTTGGCGATGATCACCGAGTCGGAATTGAAACCGACTAAATCAGGATCTGGTAACTATCTGCAATTTACCTTTCAGATTCTGGAGGGGGAGTACGCGGGTCGATACCTCTGGACTCGGTTGAATATCAACAACGCCAGCGCAACCACTGTTCAGATTGCGCACGCGGAGCTCTCCGCGATCTGTCGTGCCGTCTCAGTTCCGACCCCTGGGGATTCGTTGGAACTTCATAACCTGCCTCTTTTGATCACGGTGAAGTTGCGCAAACGCGAAGACACCGGTGACATGACCAACGAGATCAAGGGTTATGCCAAGCCTGACGCTGCTACTGGTCAGCCTCAGCAAGTCGTTACCACCACGCCACCATGGAGACGGCCAGCGGCATCAATTGTGACGACCGCTCCTTGAACGTTTATGTTGTCGATTAGCTCAGGAATTGCTGTAATTTCATTTGATTTCGCTTCTGTCGCTAGTTGCCCCAAACTAAATCCACCCTCGACGGACCAAGCGCTAACTAAGAATA
>CAMDKL010000239.1 GCA_945900945.1 Pirellula staleyi DSM 6068 | reverse complement strand
AGCCGACGCTAGCTCAATTGATTGCCACAGGTTTTCATCGCAATACTCTAACCAACGATGAGGGCGGGACGGACCCTGAGCAATTCCGAGTGGATGCTATTGCAGACCGCGTCGATACGACTGGTTTAGTTTATCTGGGTTTGACGCTCGGGTGCGCACGTTGCCATCATCATAAATATGACCCCATCTCGCAACGCGAATATTATCAGGTTTTCGCATTCTTGAACAATTGCGACGAGCCACAAGTTGACGCGCCCACGCAAGCGGAAATCGATTCAGGCGTAGTCGCACTTCGCAGCACCATTCGCTCGCAAATCGCTGAAAAAGAAAAACAACTTGCCGAACATCAAACGGAGTTGCTTGCAAAACAAATAGAGTGGGAAGCGACGATCACCCCAAAGTTTTATCGCACACTCCCTGGTCCAGCTCAGGTATCCCTAGAAGTCAAACCGGCAACTCGGGACGACGGCCAAAAAAAGCTAGTGGCTGAACTTTATAGGATGACGGACGAAGCTCGAAATGCGTTCCCGCTGGTCAAGCAGATCGCCGAACTTCAAGCTGCCTCGCCAGTCATTGCAACATCGCTCATTTTAAGAGAACGCGTCGAAGGTCGCCAAACGCGCATTCATCGTCGCGGCAATTTTCTCGACGAAGGAGCTGCCGTCCAATCCAATGTCCCGGCGGTATTGCCTCCGTTGAACGATAACGGAAAAAAGGCAAGCCGCCTCGATTTTGCAAAATGGTTGGTCGATCCCATAAATCCACTTACGCCTCGGGTGACGGTCAACCGATATTGGATGAGTTTCTTCGGACGAGGGCTGGTCGAAACAGAGAACGACTTCGGAGTTCAAGGCGCTCACCCCACGCATCCAGAGTTGTTGGACTGGCTGGCAATCCAGTTTGTTGAATCAGGTTGGGATACCAAATTGCTCCATCGGTTGATTGTCACGTCTGCCACATATCGTCAGGCATCAAACGTTCGGCCCGAATTAGCGGAAATGGATCCTGCTAATAAATTGCTCGCCCGACAATCGCGTGTTCGCCTGGACGCTGAGATAGTTCGTGATAGCGCACTTTCGGCTTCCGGATTGTTAGCTCACAAACTTGGTGGACCAAGCGTCCATCCTCCACAACCGGACGGAGTCTATCAATTCACCCAGGACTCCAAGCCGTGGAAGACAGACGTTGGCGAAGATCGCTATCGTCGGGGAATGTATACTTTTATATGGCGATCCAGTCCCTATCCTGCGCTCGGCGTTTTCGATGCGGCCGACGCAAATACGACTTGCACGCGACGCGGGCGATCCAATACGCCGCTGCAGTCTTTGACATTGGCCAATGACATCCAGTTTGTCGAGTGCGCCCGCAATCTTGCGAGCGAAGTGCTTAACCAAACTCAATTAGGTCCAGAGGCGCGAGCTGCCTTGCTGTTTCGCCACTGTCTAGTCCGATTACCTAACACTTTGGAGCTTCAGCGGTTATTGCAGTTCATTGGTTTGCAGCGATTGGCGTTCGCGGGTCAACCAACACATGCGGCAGCGTTGGTGGCAAGCGAATCGGCTGATCCGCAATCGATTGAGCACGCGGCATGGACCGCAGCAGCGCGGGTATTGATGAACTTAGACGAATTCGTCACTCGAGAATGAGTGTGCAGATCGGGAGGGGACGATGAATGAATTTTCAGTGGGGCAAACGAGGCGACACTTCTTTCAAGATTGCCGTTTGGGACTGGGCGCGATGGCGCTCGGGGCCATTTTGGCCGAGGAGGGCGTACTCGGAAGTGGTCCGACTCTCACGGATGTCAATCCGCTGGCCGCCAAGCCGCCTCATTTTGCGGCACGAGCCAAAAACGTCATTTTTCTATTCATGGCCGGAGGCCCCAGTCAACTGGAACTGTTTGATTTCAAACCCAAACTTCAAAAACTTGACGGCCAAGTGATTCCTCCCTCTTTTGTAGAGAACCAACGATTTGCATTTATTAAGAAGGACGCAAAGCTGCTGGGTACACGCCGCAAATTTGATCTGCATGGTGAGAGTGGCCAAGTAGTCTCGGAATGCCTGCCACACCTAGCCGGGATTGTCGACGAAATAGCGATTATTAAGTCGATGACGACCGATGTATTCAATCACGGGCCAGCGAAATTTTTTATGAATACGGGGCACAATCGCGTTGGCCGCCCGAGCATGGGTGCTTGGTTGACGTATGGGATTGGCAGTCAGTCGCGGGATTTGCCTGGCTTCGTAGTTTTGCAATCCGGACCGCGTGGCCCCCGTGGTGGTGCTCCCAATTGGAGCAGCGGGTTCTTGCCCACGACTTATCAAGGAGTGCCTCTACGCGGCAATGGCGCTCCCATCCTGAATCTTGAAAACCCGGTCGGGATCTCAACTGCCCGCCAAAGCGATTTTATTGAGTCGGTGAATGATTTCAATCGAATGCGATTGATCGATACGAACGACCCAGAGATTGCCACTCGTATTGCCGCTTATGAGATGGCGTTTCGTATGCAATCGAGTGCACCGGAGCTAATGAATTTTGGTAGCGAATCGGCAGAAACTTTGCAACTATACGGAGCAAAACCAGGACAAGCTTCGTTCGCTAACAACTGCTTGCTGGCAAGACGATTGGTTCAGCGAGGTGTTCGCTTTGTGCAACTCTACCATACAGACTGGGATCATCACGGCAACCCTGACACGGAACTCACTGGAACCCTAGACAAGGTTTGTCGCGAGGTGGATCAGCCCGCCGCGGCGCTGGTCAAGGATTTGAAAAGGCTTGGTATGCTGGAGGATACCTTGGTGATTTGGGGCGGGGAGTTTGGACGAACGCCACAGGGTGAGCCTCGAGACTTTTTAGGCCGCGATCATCATATCGATGCGTTTACGATGTGGTTGGCCGGCGGTGGAGTGAAGTCAGGAGTGACGATTGGAAGCACCGATGAAATCGGCTACTTCCCAACGGAGGATC
Organism: Pirellula staleyi DSM 6068; assembly: GCA_945900945.1. Lineage (GTDB taxonomy): Bacteria > Planctomycetota > Planctomycetia > Pirellulales > Pirellulaceae > JBKCUI01. The sequence goes on along the minus strand of CAMDKL010000239.1, from coordinate 4,635 downwards.
GCGTTCACGTTCATGATCTGCAAGCCACGGTATTGCATTTGATGGGACTGGACCATTTGAAACTAACCCATCGATTTCAAGGCCGCGATTTTCGTTTGACCGACGTTGGCGGAAAAGTTGTTGAGAAATTGCTGGCCTAGTGACTCAACGATAGATATGCAGCTTGCATGTTGGCATCCTTGGACAGCGCCGCAGCAATACCAAATTCTTGCTGACTCCAATCGACGTAGGCAACGGCTCGCCCTTCCGCTGGCTTTATCAACGATCTCAACCATGCGCTAGGCCCAAATATGAATTTTGACTTGAACGGCTGATTGCGCCCCAATCTTGCTCTGAATGGACTCGGTAAACATCTATTGCGAGCATCCGAACCAACAGCCAAATCGGATAGACGCATTTGCCCGAGCGTATGTCGCAGCTCCCGCCACTTGCCGACTAACGTAGGATGGCGTTTTGCGGCTTGGCGAAATGTTTCATCATCCAGACCTAGTTTGCCACTTTGGAAGTTTTGGCCATTCAATTTTATTCCTCACTAGGTAACTCGCCCATCGGTCGGCCTTGAATGTCCGTCCGGAAAACACTTCTTCCGCAGGGTCCACCCGTTCAATCAACTTTTCTGGAATTGTCGGCCAATGCTCACGAAGCCTTCCGAGTGTATCAACATCAATCGGCGTGCCGTTATGTTCCATGGTAGCAACAGCTCGCAGATAGCGACCACCTAACACGGCCCTCGGTAAGTCGATCCGTTCAATCATCCGATCCAAGAGTTTCGGGAGTGCATCAAAGCCAGTTGGCATGGTCAAAGCGACCTTCGCGACAACTTTGGCACTGGGCTCGATTTCCTAGATGATTTAAAGTTCTTCGCCCAGCCTATCATCTTCGACTGAGGATAGCGTCAGCAAATGCTGCAAATTAGCATTCGGCAACTTCATGGCCGGCGTCGGCAGATTACTCACCTTTACGTCATTCACCACCCATGGACGAGACCGCACTTGGACAAGTTGGCCCAGTTCCGGAAGTGCTGAAGTAGTCATGAGGAATTCCTGCAAAGTGTTGTCTGTTGAGCGCAAGTATCCTACAATGCCGAACGTTAGCTAGCCACCAGGAGTGCCTTATGACGTTCGGTGAGCGTGTCCTGCAATTACGTTTAGAGAGGAGTTGGAGTCTGCGCGATTTGGCTGCGAAAGTCGATGTTGGCTTCACTTATTTGAGCCGTGTCGAGAACGAACGGCTGTCGAAGCAATCACTTACGTCGCTGGCGAAGTCTTCTTTTGCGATCCGGGCAAACCCAAAGCAGAGCACCTCAGGAAGATCGATGCCCAGAGCGTGCCGGAGTGGGTTCGAGAAGAAGGCGGTGGCAACGTGTACAACTGGTACGAAAAGGATATGGGGGGGCTGGCTTTGCCCGGCACTGTTCAAGTATTTCGATCAGACGCCGGAGAAGCTATACATCCAGGTCAAGGCGGCTGAGGGGCAGTGCTGAAGGATCAAATGCCAAAGAATAAAACGAAGCAGAAAAAGGTATTACCTGAAACGAAAATCCTCTTCCTCCACGGTTGGCACAGCATTCCAGGCGGTGTTAAACCAACCCACCTAAAGGACCACGGCTTCGAGGTAATCAATCCAGCACTCGATGACGATAACTTTGGAGTAGCTGTTGCGACTGCCCAAGCTGAGTTCGATAAGCACAAGCCTCATGTTGTCGTTGGAAGCTCTCGTGGTGGTGCGGTTGCAATGAACATCAACACCTGCAACACCAAGCTGGTACTTCTCTGCCCGGCATGGAAGAAATGGGGAGTGGCCAAGACTGTCAGACCCGGCACCGTTATACTGCACAGCCGGTCCGATGATGTTGTACCGTTCTCGGACTCGGAAGAATTGGTTGCCAGCAGCGGCCTACCACCAGAGACGTTGATTGAAATCGGAAACGATCACCGTTTGGCTGATGGGTCGTCTTTGTCTGTATTGCTGTGGGTCTGCAAATTGTTTGCGTCCGGACAGGAATTTCCGGGGCTGGAAGGTGAAAAGCCTTCCTTTGTAGATGCCTTTTCTCAGGACGAAGGCAGCTACGTCTGCGATGCTTGTGGAGAAGAAATCATTATCCCTCTGGACCTGACAGAAGGTTCGAGTCAGATGTATGTTGAAGATTGTCCTGTCTGCTGCCGAGCCAATACTATCCACGTTCAAGTTGATGATGAAGGTAATGCCCAAGTCCGGGCTGAACCAGAGCAAGACTACGAGTAAGTTTAGATTAACGCATTAGCTGTGAAAGAACCCCTTGAATGACCAAAGTGCCTCTTTTTCACAAGCCGAGATACTGAATCAAGGCCAATCATGTTCATTCTTCGAGCCTTACTTGTTTGGCTGGTCATCATTGCGGTCGAAACCTTTCAGGGCATTTTACGGACCTTGCTGCTCATGCCGAGGATGGGCGGCTTCCTGGGATTCGGACTGCTGTTTATGGCCGTATCGCCGCTCCTGGCGGCGAGGTTCCGAAGAACAATACCACTGACCAATTCATCGCCGTGACTTACAAGTGCGGGACGTTGTTCTTGACCATTCGACCAAACGGTGCATTCTATCATTTGCAAGGCAAGAATAAATAACCAAAACCATGCAGTGCTACTTACTGAAGTTGCCTTCACGAAGCAGTGGGCTTGGATAGCGACGTTGTCGAACCTCATCGACATGTAAATCCTCACCAACTTACCAATAATACCACCAAACACCAAGATTCTCTTCCTCCACGGTTGGCATAGCATTCCAGGCGGAGTTAAACCAACCTACCTAAAAGAACACGGCTTCGAGGTCATCAAACCCGCATTGGATTACCCTGATTTTGATGTTGCTATTGCGACCGACACAAGAGGCCAGATCATCGAACCAGGAACAACACTGGCTACATATGCGTTGTTTTAGAGGAACAAGTCCAAACTCATTCACGCTATGATGGGACAAAAGGAACAAAGCCAATGAACGAATCTCAATACCTCGTCAAACAACTTACCGACGAACTCGCAATTCCTGAATCCGGAAAGCAGAGTATCGTCCTCAACGACACCCCGAAAACCAAAGTGATCCTATTTTCGTTTGCTGCTGGCGCTGGACTTGCCGAGCATGTTGCGCCTTTCGATGCCACGATTCAAATTATCTCAGGAATGGCAACGCTCACCGTTGGTAATGAATCAGTGGAGGGCAACCCTGGAACTTGGATTCAAATGGTCGCAAAGACGCCGCATAGCATCAAGGCAGAATCGCCAGTTGTTATGTTGCTGACTTTGGTGAAGTGAGTGGGGCGCTAGCTTGAAGACTCGTGAAAGTGGAATGCCACCAGAAGATATGTGGCAGGGATTTTTTGAGCCGATAGCAATCTTGACCAAGCTCAGCTTGGATGCGAATGGCGGTGACGTTTTGGAGTTCGGATGCGGTTATGGAACTTTCACGATACCAGCAGCGCTCACAGTTCGTGGAAAAGTCTATGCGCTGGACATTGAACCAGAGATGCTTGCAATCAATAAGGCAAAAGCTGATGCCGCTGGTTTGCATAATATCGAGTTGATACAACGAGACTTCGTAGCGGAAGGAACTGGACTTGCAGATGGAACCGTTGATTACGTCATGCTGTTCAATATCCTTCATGCGGAGGAGCGAATGGCACTTTTGCGTGAGGCATGGCGAGTTCTTCGACCAAGCGGAAAACTGGCCATCATCCACTGGAATTTCGATTCCGCAACGCCAAGAGGTCCAAGCATGAGTATTCGACCGAAACCAGGACAGTGCCGAGCTTGGGCCGAGGAAGCTGGATTCGCAGCCATCTCGCCTTCCGACGTTGATTTACCGCCTTACCACTATGGCTTGGTGTTTGAACGATTTGGTTTGTGTGTTGAATAGTTAAGGCTGAATTAACTATCAATCGCGGTTGAGAATTGGGCGTCGATCACAAGTCGGGCCGGGTTGAGTATAGCAGCATTTGGTGGATGCTAGTTGCCACTTTGGTTGACAGGTAGATTCGGGATTATTCTCAGATTGAGTGGCAGGGGAAATTCTAATACAACCCCGCCTCGAACCCAGCCATAGCGCATGCTTCTGGGAACCCCGCCTCCCGTTGCGCGGGAATTCTCCATTGAGCCGTTGAAACGAAAATGGGGGAAGCGTGCAATTGTTTGCGACATGCACACGCTCCCCCCTTCAAAGGGATTAAAGGGTTAAAGGGGCCATCCATGTATTTTTTGTGCCGATTCCTGTATTTTGGTAGACTTTCATGCTGTTCCTTTAATTTAGATCTGGTTTGCAATTGCGGGAGGCCATTATGGCTAGGCAGAATCGTCGCGATATTTTCGACCCGAATGAGGTTGGAGCTTTTCATGCCGTTCAGAGAACCGTGCGCCGCGCGTGGCTCTGTGGAATGGATCCTGTCTCCGGGAAATCGTTCGAGCATCGTCGGACTTGGATCCAAAATCGGCTGCAAGAACTTGCTGCCAGCTTTGGAATTGATTGCCTATCCTTTGCTGTGATGGTTAATCATGTCCATGTTATCCTTCGCAATAGGCCAGACGTGGTTGCTGGCTGGTCGGACGAGGAGGTCGCTCAACGTTGGTGGCAGCTGTTCCCGCTTCGAAAGAATAAAGATAAGAC
>CAMDKL010000238.1 GCA_945900945.1 Pirellula staleyi DSM 6068 | reverse complement strand
CGGATAGTTCCCCACCATTGCATTCAATGAATTTTAGACAATGAAAAGTCCAAGGCCTGTTTCAGCCGTCGATCCAAATTCGAGTGTGTTGAGCCACGCGCATAACGCATTGCAGGATTGGCAATCTCGGTAGGACAGTCGATTCACGCGAAATAACTAAGCATCAAATCACCTTTAGGCATGGCAGCCAACAAGAAACTTCCGCGTGAACCGACTGTCCCACCCAGAAGTGGGTTGGTTGGTACGTTTTTATTGGCCGGTTACCTTACGTGCCAAAGAGTTGGCTCAAATCACTCGCTATCCACCGGTGGTGAAATCTTCGGTACCGTCGATTCCGTTGACATCGGCTCATCCTGATCCACGGGCGGTGAAAATTTTGGAGCTGTGGATTCCGAGGACTCTGGTTCATCCTGCTTGTCTTGCTTGAACGATTTCGGCTCGTAGGTCTCAATCGCTTGAAACTCTCGCTTGAAATCATCGACACTTCGCTTTAGGCCGCGATACGTACCACCTAAATTTCTTGCAACTTCCGGAAGCTTTGCACCAAATAGCAAAAGTGCAACAACTCCAAATAGCATCATTTCAAAGGTGCCGATACCACCAAACATATCGCGATAAACCTTCAATACGGGAACTATTCAATCAGGACGGAATACCAATGCGAAGCGGACTAATTCTTGGTGACGGATTCGTCTTTTGGATCCTCATCCTCGTCTCGCATTCCCTTTTTAAATTCGGTAGCGCTGCGTCCGAGATTCCTCATCAACGATGGAATTCGTGCGCTGCCAAAAAGCAACGTCGCGACAACCAAGAAGATCAGAAGTTCTGTAGTGCCAAGGCCGAACATTGGTGGGTTCCAATTAGCGGAGGGAGATGGGTTGTTCGAGCTAAGAATTTCGTTACCGTTTGTCCATTCTATTGGCCACGGCCAACGTGTCAAATGATGAAAAGCGCTTTGTTCTCCTAAAAGCCGCGTTCCACCAAGCAGGGATCGTCCATTTCCGCATGCCGATTGCCTTAACAAAAATTATCTTTGACTTTTACATGGGCCGAATGAGCTAGCCTAATACGGATGACTTTGCGGGTTTCGTGAACCGGCGGGCGCTAGCCCCGGGCCTAAATTCGCTGGCTCTATCGGATGAAACGCAGGCGCGGGGCTAGCCCGGATTATTCATTAGCCGTAGGGCGCTAGCCTGGGGTTGTCATTGCGACCGTAACCGTGGGCTAACGCCTCATCGGTTCAAAGTGAGCGGCATTAGGCGTTTGCCACCGTACTTGAAACTCAGAGTATTGCCTGCGTTTAGGAAAGTAATCGTCACAAACCCAACAAACTACTTTTCGCGTCTAGCTTTTAGCCATTCCAACGCAATTGGGATAATACTGACGGCAATAATTCCAATCGTTACTAGGAAAAAGTTTTCTTTGACCCACTCCCGGCGCCCAAACCAATATCCGGTCACCAGAAATAGGGTGACCCAAGCAGCCCCTCCAACCACATTGAAAAGCCAAAACCGACCGAAGTGCATTCGGCCGATCCCAGCCACAAACGGAGCAAAGGTTCGAATAATCGGCACAAATCGAGCGATAATAATCGTCTTGGAACCATATTTTTCGTAAAAATGCTGTGCACGAACCAAATGCATTTTGTTCAACCAACGGGACGATTCACTGCGAAAAACCTGAGGTCCAAGCTTTGCGCCTATCCAATAGTTGACCGCATCTCCTCCAATTGCAGCGACAATAAGTAGAGGGGTCATCACCGCCAAGCTCAACGACAATCCGTCGATGGCGCACATCGCTCCAACTGCAAACAAGAGCGAATCACCTGGTAGAAATGGCAAGATGACCAATCCGGTTTCGCAAAAAATAACTGCGAACAAAACTGCGTAAACCCAGCCAGGTCCGATCACATCCACCATCTCGTTCAATCGCGCGTCGAGATGCAAAACCCAGCTGAGAATTTCCTTTAAATGCATATACCCTACTCGTTACGATCAATGCGGCACGGCCCTCCGATTTGTCCGGCACGCCGAGCCATGATTCCCGCCCTGGAAATACGAAAGATTTCTACACTATGCATGGTCATCAGGTGCAGTACGGTTTGTTCCGCCTAGAAAACTACAAATCGTGACTCGCAAAGCCTACCCAGCATTCCAATCCATTACAACCGGCACTGTTCGCCTTCGCACGTAGGTCAGCTCACGTAGGTCAGCCTGTCCTCAGGCTGACACAACAGCTTTGGAGTAAACACGCAGCAAACTATTGTCCGGCTGAGGACAGCCGGACCTATCCTGAGGACAGCCGGATCTACGTGAGGCGGCAGCTGAAAATTCTAATCTGCCGTTGGGCGTCGCCTAGGTCCATCATGGTCGATGTGCACCTCCAACCTGCAGCAACAATCCACTTCTCAAAACGGTCACCGGTGTGGCGCTGAGGTTCGCTTAGATGCACAACCCCATCAGGCACAAGATGACGACGCATGCAGGGTTCCAAAATGGGGAACAATTTTGAATCGTAAACAATGTCCGAACCAATGATGATCGGAAACGGTTGCAATTGCGTATTTCGGTCTCGCCAATCCAAAAGCCTTACTTGCACTTTTTCTGAAACTTGCCTCGCATTGAATTTGCAGACCATCAAAGCGGTCGGCACAGCGTCTGTGATTAGCACCTCAGCCCCTCGAATGCCAGCGGAAATTCCCGCTCTACCACTTCCTCCTCCTAACTCCAATATCCTCATTCCGCTCAAACATGGAAGCGTACCTAGAAATTGATCTAGACCTTGTGCCGCTCGCCACGATGCGGCCCAAAACGGATCGAGTTCAACGGCTCCCTCTCGGCTCTTCGCAAGGGCATTCAAAAGTAGCGATTCTGGATTGACAACGCGAGTCCATGGATATTTTTGGCCAGCGATCGACGTTGAGGTATGCTCGATGGGTACTTGTTGCTGAATCCGCGCCAGCAATCTCGCTTCGCTGGCCAACTGTGCTGAAGATCGACTGGCCACGAATCTACCTAGTCTCTTCCATTTCTTGAATGTAAGCCCGCAATCTTGCCAGCTCATCCTCCGTTCCTTTGAGCTTCAGCATGTTGGCAACTCGCTTTTGTAGTTCGTGTGAATTCACCGGCTTCGACAAGAAGTCGTCCGTGCCAGCTGCCACAGCCCTTTCGATATCCCCCAACTCACTCAAGGCAGTCACCATCAAAATCATAATTCGAGAATGAACTGGATCGGCCTTGAGCTTGCGGCATACCTCAAAGCCATTCAGCTTGGGCATCATGACATCCAGAAGAATCAAGTCGGGGCGAAATGACTCGACCTTGTTCAACGTATCTTGGCCGTCAACAGCCATTTCCGTATTGCAATCAATCTTGGCAAGCAGCGCCTCGAGCAATTCGCGATTTTGTGCGTTGTCGTCGGCGATAAGTATTCGTGGTGTGGTCATCGACTATGTCTACGCAAGAGTTAAACGGCAACTGCCAAGCCTGCCGCTGGGACAGGAAAATGATTGGTCATTTGTTTGACTGCCAAACGTATCTGCTCCAACGCGGCTCCATTATCATGCGATTTCAGCGCCGATGCAATCCAAACTCCAATCGTCTTGAACTCGTCGATTCCCATTCCCCGAGTGGTCAGTGCAGGTGAACCAATTCGTATCCCACTCGGATCCATCGGCTTGCGTGTATCGAATGGAATCAGGTTCATGTTGACCGTGATGCCGCAATGATCCAGTGCCTTTTCAGCGATCTTACCACCGATGCCAAAACTGGTTACGTCCACGAGCACAAGATGATTGTCGGTGCCGCCGCTGATCAATCTCAAACCCTGGGACATGAGAGATTCGGCCAAAGCTCGCGAGTTATCGATCACTTGCCTCCCGTACTCTTTGAAACTTGGCAGCATTGCTTCAGCAAAGCAGACGGCCTTACCCGCGACAACGTGCATCAACGGACCGCCCTGAATACCAGGGAACACAGCGCTATTGATCGGTTTAGCGAATTCGCTTTTGCAAAGAATCAATCCGCCTCTCGGCCCACGAAGCGTTTTATGTGTCGTTGTCGTAACGTAGTCGGCGTAAGGCACAGGCGAATTGTGAACGCCAGCCGCGACCAAGCCGGCATAGTGTGCCATGTCTACCATCAGCTTCGCACCGACCTCCTTAGCTATTTCCGCAAACCGATCATGGAATATCTCCCGTGGATATGCGCTCGCTCCGGCAATAATCATCTTCGGCTTGTGCTCGCGGGCAAGTTTCGCGACCTGATCGAAGTCGATGCGATGGTGGATTGGATCAACTCCGTACGAATGGAACTTGTACAGCTTCCCGCTGATGTTCAGCTTCATTCCATGAGTTAAATGCCCACCTTGGGCCAAATCCAACCCTAAAACCGTATCGCCCGGTTCTAATGCTGACAAATAGACAGCCATGTTGGCTTGTGACCCTGAGTGCGGCTGCACGTTGGCATGCTCCGCTCCGAACAACTCTTTGGCCCGATCGATTGCCAACTGCTCGGCAACGTCGACAAACTCACAGCCACCATAGTATCGTCTTCCCGGATAGCCTTCTGCATATTTATTCGTCAGGACACTTCCAACTGCCTGCATAACCGCTGGGCTGGTGTAATTCTCACTAGCGATCATTTCAAGCCCTTCCTGCTGGCGAAGCGCTTCTGATTCAATCGCGGCCCAAACCGCAGGATCCTGAGATTGAAGTATGCTCATAAGACAAATTGTTGGTTCGAAATGTCAAGGAAACGAAAAGACCACGAGTAGCCACTTTAGATTCTCAGCTAGGTAGGCTATTGCGTCAATCTAGGTTATTTTGCCCGACCTTTCAGCCTGTGGTGCTTGCTCTCCGCAGAAGCGTAGGCTGGGCCTTGTGCCCAACGAACGCAACAGGTTTGGCGTCCTAACTTAGGTCGCCAAACCTGTTGCGAAGGTCCGGGCCAAGTTCCATCGCGAATCCGACGGCTTTTAATGCTGCCTCCGAATTCAGGCCCGGGGCTAGCGCCAACGCCGTGAAGGATTTTTGTGGAGACTGATGTCCGGCTCGGGCTCGACCCGACACCGCTTTGGCTGGGCTGATGGCAATACAAGCCCGACGCGCAAGCGAGGGGTCGAAACCATCCCTCGCTTGCGCTTCGGGCTTGTATTGAAGCCATTCGTTCAACTATTAGTGGCGATTTCATGAGGCCAGCGTTTGGCGGTGCAACCAATGTGGGGGGCGGGCACAAGGGGCAGCGGTCACTTTAGAACACGAAAGCAGGGTTACGGGGGACGAGCCCCCACGTAACCCAATGATTTCGTTGCATAAAATCCTTCACGGCGTTGGGCTAGCGCCCGCCGGTTCACGAAATTGCAAAGTAAAGGTCTTTTTGGTTAGCGACCTGCGGCTACCAAAGGAACGGGTGTGAGGTTGAGCAACGTCCATGCTTATCGCTTTGGCGATTCCGATTCGCGGACGCTGGTGCCGTGCTCTGGATGCAGTACAAGCAATGAGAACCGCTGCGTGTGATCCAAATCGTTCGTGCTCAAGGACGTGTAATCGAACTGCCCACGCAAGTCCGTGTAGCCATCCTTGTAGAATTTGACGGTACCAGAATTGTCCCGCGAATATACTTTTACGTAGGCTCCCTCGAGTGGCTGAAGCCCTTGTTTGGTCAGGACCTGCAACCGGCCCATGTTCGGCGAGTGGTTTACAACCAACGAATTGGCATACATGACCAGGTTTTTCGTGAGTCCACCACCCGATACCTCGATGACCAAGTTCTTGTTCTTGAGCTTTGCCGGAATCACCAGATTCATGTCCTTCGCTGAATCGGACTTTTCAATCGACATCGCTTCGGCAAAGTTTGGTTCAATCATATTCAGCCGTCCACCATCTTGCTGAGCAAATGGACTGCGACTGAAGAGCAATTCCACATCCATCAAGTAAAACTTCACGTCGATGTTTGCTAAGTTTCGATGACGAAGCACGATCTTTTCACCGTCTTGAATCAAATCCAAAACGGGCAAGCTGGCCGATTCGTTGATGTTCTGTTGTTCACGCGCACCAGACAGTAGCCGATTGGCAGGATCTGTTTTCCAATCTTCCGTCTTGGCGATGTCTGCGGTCTTACCCGCCTGAATCGCTTTGCGCTCCGCGATTTGCGAGCGGACTTGGCCAAACCAATCTCGCCATCGCGGATTTGGAGTGTTGACGTATTTTTGCGATCGGGAATCCGCTTCTTCGAATTTTCCCTGCGTCATGTCGAGGTATGCAGCGAAGTAGTCATGCTGCAATTTGCATTCAAGTGTCGACGCGTCGATCTTTACAAAATGCATGATCGCGTCCTCGATTCGATTCTGGAGCAGCATGTAGTAAACCAAAGCGAGACGTTGTTCGGCCTCAATGGCTTTCTGGTGCGAAACGATTCCCATCATGCGTTCGTATTGCAAGGCGAGTCCATCGTTCAGAATGACTCGTTTCGGACCCAACTGGTGCATGCGAGCCACTACCAAAGGTTGGAAATCTAAATGCTCGAACTGCAACCGATCGATTGGCTCAATTTTCATGATCTCCGAATCGAGCACTGGTCCAACTCGGCCGACGACACTCGAGTTGCTCTCAAGAAACTCACGTAGTCTTTGTGAATCATTGTGTTTGAAGGCATAGGCCCAGAGCGTTGGGCTATAGATGCCGTAGTCGGTAAGCCGCGCAAGGCACGTTTCAAAAAACTGTTTATTCGCCATCCGCCATGCGATTGTGTCGAGGTTGATCTTGAATAGATTTGCACCTTTGAGATGCGCTAACACCTGATCGTCTGTTCCCCAAGAGGCGACATACGACCAAGACGTTTCGTCAATGGAATCGGGAGCATCAAGTACCTTTAGGCTCGTCGACGGAGCAGCAATTGCGAGCTTGCCACCGATAGCGATTTGGGCCCCATAGTGTTCAAATGCTCCTGCTTGTGGAAAATAGAACTTGGTACTGAGTTCTTGGGTAGCAAACGGAGCAAGGTCTAATTTTTGACCTGCCACGACTTTGGCATTTTCCAGGGCAATGGCACCTTGAGGGATTTGTTGCAGAACGCTCACGCGGACCATGGATGCACTTGGGTTGGTCAATACGACTCTCAATCGATAAACCGTTCCCTTGATGAGCGATTGCTCTTTGACCGGTTTGGCATCTTCGCCGATGTCGCTTGCTAGAAAGATGGTTTGGCTGGCCAAGACAGACGTAGGATCCGTGCTCTGTTCTATGGTCTGTAATCCCTGTACGAAAGCGATCGAGTCGTTGGCCGTGGCGGCAACCAATCTGCCTTGTTCGACGCTGATGGTTGCTGGCATGGATTCTAAAGGCAAGCCGAGGACCGCGATTGCGAGGATCGCTTCGTGGATATTGCTTGCAGCGAGTTCAATGTGCGTGGTCAAGAATGGTTGATCGCCGGAGTGGTTCAAGTAGTCGAGCCAAAACGCGTTTGGACGGACGAGTTCCGCTGTCTGTTTGGGCAATGGCAGTCGAAAGTAGTTGCTCTCTGCCCATTTGCGGGTCGATTCGAGGGATTCGTAAAGGCGTGTTTGTCTAGCCATGCTGGCTCCGTCGCCTGCCGATCGTCTTCCGAGGATCGCTCGATTTGCACCTGCGATTTC
>CAMDKL010000237.1 GCA_945900945.1 Pirellula staleyi DSM 6068 | reverse complement strand
AACGGAAGCGACCAGCATCCTAACCAGTGCGCTAAAGCAATTCGAAAAACGCCAGCGATATGAAAATCCACGATTCGAAACGACATTTAGCATTGCGGACAGATCCATTGTATCGCTAGCATTTCTCGAACTGCTGTGGGTTCGTTGGTGCGTTTTTATTGTCCGGTTGCCTAACTCGAACACGGCAAGCCGCTGTTTCAATCCGCCTTCGCTCTCGCGAGCGTAAGTATTCTCTCTTTATAGACTATGAATCGCAACTAAGAATCAGCCATTTTCGCAGGGTGGCTGGGAAGCGGTTGTTGTTTTGCTGAGTGGCCTGAGCGTGATATTCAGTTGTTGGTTTCTAATATTCGATTCAGCTCTCTTGCCGCTTCGTGAAGGGACGTAGCGCGATAGGCTTGCCAGAAGTCCAATGCATTTTCGGCTGAGCCGCAGCCGAAACATCGGTATGCGTTTTTCGATCCGTGGATGCTAAATGATCGGTCCTTTCTTGTGGGGCCGTCACAGTCATTCGACATTTCCAATTGGCAGCTTGGTAATGGACAAGGGCCGCGGAGTTGGTCTCCACGGCCCTTGACGCTTTTCCAACCGATCCGCTCCAGAAGCTCTCGCAAGCGTAAGCGATTGGCAGAGGTGATTTCCGGACACCTTTTCATTCGCCTAGTTCGCTGGCGGTGTTTGGATCAATAGTCCTTCGCTACCAAGACCGCCCTTAAGTTCCATTTGCGGCTTGTCGGACTTAGGTTGCTGAGCTTGTTCCTTTTCCTTCTCTGCTTCGGCCAAGTGCTGTTCTTCGGACCAATCAACGCGTTTGCGAGACAAACCGATCTTGCGTTCTTCGCTATCGACTCGCAACACCTTGACTTCAATCTCATCACCGACCTTGACGATATCCTCGGGGTTCTCAACCTTATGATCAGCCAATTCAGAGATATGCAGCAGACCTTCGAGCGAATCCTCGAGTCCAACGAAAACACCAAAGTTGGTGATCTTCGTTACCTTGCCACTCACCAACTGACCGGGTTGGTACTTGGCTGGAATCGTGGTGTTCCATGGATCGTCATCCAGTTGCTTGAGACCGAGTGCAATTCGACGACGTGTTTGGTCGACGCTCAAAACTCGGCAAAAGACTTGCTGACCTTTGGAGAGCAGCTCGCTCGGATGGCTGATTTTGCGAGTCCAAGACATATCCGAGACGTGCAGGAGACCATCGATCCCTTCCTCGAGTTCGATAAACGCACCGTAGTTGGTAAGGTTGCGTACCTTGCCCGAAACTTGTGCGTTTTCTGGATACTTTTCCAAAACGATATCCCAAGGATTCGATTGCGTCTGCTTGATCCCCAGCGAGAGTTGTTGGCCTTGAGCATCGACACCCAGAATCTTGACGTCGATCTTGTCGCCGATTTGGACCATCTCGCTTGGATGGTTGATTCGGCGAGTCCATGACATTTCGCTGATGTGAACAAGTCCCTCGATACCTGGCTCGAGTTTGACGAAAGCACCGTAGCTCATCACGTTGACAACTTCGCCCGGAATCGTCGTGCCGACTGGATACTTTTCGGCGATATTGGTCCATGGGTTGTTTTGCTTTTGCTTGAGTCCCAAGGCGATCTTTTGCTTTTCGCGATCGATCTGCAAAATCTTGACTTCGATCTCTTGATCTATCGAAACCATTTCGGTTGGATGACCGATTCGTTCCCAGCTCATGTCCGTAATGTGGAGCAATCCATCGATACCGCCCAAGTCGACGAACGCACCGAAGTCGGCAATGTTTTTGACAATACCCTTTCGAATTTGACCGATTTCGAGTTCGGCCATGAGGTGTTCGCGATCTTCCTCGCGTTGCTTTTCGATGAGCGAACGTCGGCTGACGACGATATTGCGTCGCGTTTCGTCGATCTTGAGGACTTCGCATTGGACGACGCGGCCGATGTAATCGCCGATGTCGTTCGGGCGACGGATGTCCACTTGGCTTGCTGGCAAGAAGACAGGCACGCCGATATCGACCAGCAAACCGCCTTTGATTTTTCGAGTAACGGTACCCGTGACGACTTGGCCTTCCTGGACCGAGAGCATCATTTGCTCCCACTGGATGATCTTTTCAGCTTTACGCTTGCTGAGGCTGATCATTGCGCGGACGTCTTCTGGGGCCCCGTGCTGGTCTTCGACTTCTTCGATCAGAACCTTAATGGTTTGGCCGATTTCTGGCGGCGGCTCGTTCTCGTCCCATTCGTTCTTATGGATCGCACCTTCGCTCTTAAAGCCGACGTCGACGACGACGAATTCATCGTTGATTTCGACAATCTTGCCTTCGACAATTTGGTTGACGTCAAACTGCTTGTTGGCATCTTCGAGCGATTCGAGAACGAGTGCTTCGGCGGAATCGCCGAACATCATCTCGAGTTCCTGCTCCAGAATTTCATCCTCTAACGAGCGAATGAGGGTACGATTGACCATGCGTAAAAGTCCTTGGATATGCTAGCGGGAGAAAATCGGCTAGACGCATGGGAAAGAGATACAACCGACTAAAGATCGATTTACGTGAATCCTTCTTGGCGATAAAGTTCTGGGACCGACTCTCGACGCAGCGTAAAAAATAAAGAGTTATCAGTTGGTTGAGGGCTCGACAACTAGCCGAATTCCTAAAAACTCGCACAACTTAGGGCCACGGAGTGTAACAACGTTTCACAAAGACAGCAACAGCGACTACCATGCCGCCACCCTTACTTTCCACGTTGTTTTCCAGGAATATTGTTAATCCAACCTCGAAACTGACTCTGCCATACGCCTACCCTTTTCCCAACACAAGAACTCTTTCATGACTCAGACAACTCCACTCCGCTATGCGATTGCCGGCGACCACGCGGGATTCCCGCTTAAGAATGACGTTTACAAGATGCTGATCGCACAAAAGGTGACCTTGGTCGACTGCGGCACTCACTCTACCGATTCGTGCGATTTTCCAGATTTCGCGGAAATAGTAGCTCTGAAAATCCTGGCCGGCGAAATCGACCGAGGAATTTTGGTATGCGGATCGGGCGTTGGCGTAAGTGTGGCGGCGAACAAGTTTCCTGGTATCCGCGCCAGTTTGTGCCACGACACCTACTCCGCTCACCAAGGCGTCGAGCACGATGATATGAATATTCTCTGCATTGGAGCGCGCGTGATTGGCCCGGAGTCTGCCTTCGAGGTTGTCCGGTCGTTCGTGGGCGCTCGTTACACACCCGCTCCACGTCACGCCGCACGCCTCGCCAAAATAGTGGATATCGAACGCCGAGTTCTATCGGGCGAGTTTTCGAACGGCGGGCGCCATTTGTAGTACCGCAATAGTGTAGACTAGGGTCATCGCTTTCCCCGTTCATTTCGATCACTCGGAAATTTGACCATGAATCCTGCGCTACCCCCCTTCCTGAATAGCATTTTCTTTGCGAACCTGCTCTTGTGGAGCGGCAATCTCCAAGCCGTTGAACCACCGACACCCATCCGAGCCCTATTGATCACTGGCGGATGTTGCCACGATTATGCAGCCCAAAAAGACATTTTGAAGAGCGGCTTAGAGGCGCGCGCTCATATCGTTGTGGACCAAATTCATACAGATGACAGTTCGACCGCACCGCCGCTCGCAATATTAGGCAATGCTGAATATGCAAAAGGTTACGACGTCGTAATCCACGACGAATGCGCTGCCGCAATAAGTGACCCTGCAAAAATTGCAGCTGTTTTGGCCCCTCATAAGCGAGGAATCGCTGGAGTGAATCTGCATTGCGCCATGCACAGCTATCGTATCGGAGACCCCAAAGAAATTGCAGCGGTAGGCAGCGAACGTGGAATGTGGTTCGACTATCTAGGAATTCAATCAAGCGGCCACGGTCCAAAGCTACCGCTCGCAATGACAACCGTCGACAAGAAGCATCCGATTGTCAGCGACCTTGGTTGGGACAAATGGACTACCGGCAATGAAGAACTTTACAACAACGTCCAACTACTCAAAACTGCGGTTCCAATTCACCAGTCAACTCAAATGGTGAAACAAAAAGATGGCTCAATGCAGGAAGTTGGGGCGGTAGTCACGTGGACCAACGACTTTGGCGGCACGCGAGTCTTCAGCACGTCCGTTGGGCATGTCAATGAAACCGTCGCCGACGATCGCTATCTCGATTTAGTTACTCGTGGCGTCCTGTGGTCCTGCAACAAACTGAACGCGACGTATCTTAAGCCATAGTGTTCAATGAATAAACATCCGACAACTACACACATTTACATTTCGGTCGTGGTTTCTTTGGCGATGGGAGTTTGCCACGTTCAGGCTCAATCATCTCGCGATGCATCGTGGCAAAAAGAAACAGAGTCTCGATTAAAGGCGATCTACGAACGCGGAGAGTTTCGTCCACAGAAATTTCAGGCGGAATGGCTTCCCGACAGTACTGGATACACGGTACAGGAACGGGACCCCAAAACGGACAAGATGATCAAGGCCAGCTACGAGGTTCGCACGGGCAAACGCATTGAATCGAAGTCAGAGGAGGGAACGCAAGCCGCACGGGGACCCCTTGTTGCCCCAGACGGGAAAAGTGTGCTGGAGTTTCAAGATCGAAATCTCTTCGCTCGCGATTTTGCTAGTGGGCAGCGAACTCAATTGACAAATCGCACGGCGGAACGCGATGTGCGGTATCGCGATCCGGTTTGGAGTCCCGATGGGAAACACGTTGCATTTATTGAGTCGGATTCAAGCAACGTGCGGCAGCGGCCAGTCTTGGTGCCCGATGATCCTTCGTATCCAGGTGTCCAGAATAATCGTTTTGCGAGAGTCGGCGAAGAAATCGAGAAGCTTCGCGTCGGTGCGGTTGACTCCGATGGCAAGAACGTGCAATGGTTGCAAATCGAATCACCCGAAGAAGGTTTCTATCTGGGGAAAGTTGATTGGGCCGGCAACTCGGAGGAAGTACTCGTGGAAACGCTGAGCCGCTTCCGTGATAAGCGTGATTTTCTGCTCGCAAAAACCAATGGAGAGGTGAAGCATATATTTCACGAATCCAATGATGCTTGGGCGGAGTCGAGCCAGGGAAAGAACTCCGGGCTGATTTGGATTCGAGACGGCAATGCGTTCGTCGTCATAAGTGAGAAAGATGGTTGGCGGCACGCCTTCCTATGGTCACGCGAAGGCAAGGAACTTTCGTTATTGACCCCAGGCAATTATGACGTTATCGATCGCGGGGCGATGGATGAAATCGGGGGCTGGTACTATTTCTATGCGTCTCCGGACAATGGTACCCAGAAACATCTGCACCGTGTTCCGCTTGACGGATCTGGCAGGTTGGAACGCATTACTCCGGAGGACCAGCCCGGTACGCACAGCTACGATTTCTCGCCCGATGCCAAGTGGGCATTTCATACGTTTTCCACTCTGGATTCCCCGCCGCTGGTCGAGCTGGTCGAGCTGGCAGGTCATCGGGTTGTTCGCGTGCTCGAAGACAACAGCAAACTCCGCGAGAAGATGAAGGAAGTCCTATCGTATCCGACGGAGTTCTTACAGCTCGACATTGGCAACGGCATTTCGATGGACGCATGGATAATCAAGCCGAAAAACTTTGATGAGTCAAAGAAATACCCAGTGTTCATTTATGTTTATGGCGAGCCTCACGCGCAGACAGTGTTGAATGAATGGGGAGCAGCCCAGATTGACTTTCATCGTGTCGTTGCGGATCTGGGATATCTAGTGGTGTCGATCGATAACCGTGGCACACCCGCGCCCAAGGGAGCTGCCTGGCGGCGATCGATCTTCGGCAGTCTGGGACCGCTTTCCACCGAGGAACAAGAGGCTGGGCTCAAGGAGTTGGGGAGGATGCGCCCGTACGTTGATCTGTCTCGCGTTGGAATTTGGGGCTGGAGTGGCGGCGGATCGAATACGCTGAACGCTATGTTTCGCAAGCCTGACTCGTATCACGTGGGAATCGCAGTTGTGCCCAAGCCACAGCCACACCTGTACAACGCATGGTTCCAGGAAATCTTCATGCGAACGCGCGAACTGAATCCCAATGGATACGAACGATCGGCCGCGATCAATTTTGCTGATGGGCTAAAGGGCAAGCTGCTGATGATTACCGGTTCGGGCGAAACGAATACTCACATTCAGATCATCGAAGGGCTCGTTGATCGGCTGATCGAACTCGGTAAGCCGTTTGACTACATGGTTTATCCCAATCGAGACCACGGTCTACGCGAAGGCGTCGGAACATCGGTACACGTCAGAATGCTGATCATCCGATATCTCCTCGAACATCTTCCACCCGGATCGAAATAGCGAGCCGACATTGAAGTTCTCCAGAAAAATTTGAGAAGCTAGCAACAGGAGCATCGTACTTTACTTAGTCCTGAAAGGACGAAAGGATTTAGCCATGGGCGTCAGCCAAATAGCGCTTACTTTGCGATTTCGTGAACCGGCGGGCGCTAGCCCCGGGCCTAAATTCGCTGGCGAACTCGCCTAATACGAAGCCCGAGGACAGCGACAATTGTTTAAAGTGAGTGGCATTGGGCGTCGGCCCATGGTCCGCGTGGCATCCGTATATTTGGCCTTTCCAGCGGAAATTTTTCTGGCCCAATTCTGACCTAACTTTCTAGTCCGCTCGATGTCTTTTTTGTGTCAGAAAAAAGTTGTCAGGACTCTTTGTCCGCAACATAGGACCAAAGCGTTTTTAACAGTGCGAACATTTCCGGATCGTGCTTGGCCAGTTGCTCGCGAGTGAACGGGAAGAAGTCGTTCGTGGAGAAGTACGCTTCGCTGCACTCGGCAAAGTATTCCATCGGATTCGACATCGCGTAGGCGCGCACATTCGCCGAGCGACCATCGCCGAAACGTTGTTCGACACGCTCGTAGAGGCCCTTCGCTTTGGCTTTCTCGAAAGCGGCTTTGATTTCTTCGTTCCCAAAGCCTTTCGGGAGGACTCGGTCGTGATACGCGTGGGACAGTTCGTGGAGCGTGAAATTTGGCATCCGCTTTGTTTCACGCTCGAAATCTCGGATGTCCGTGAATTCGACCGCTTTCGCCATCGCGGGATCTCGTTTGTTGTCTCGCAACCAGCCAGCACCTGGGTGATACTCTGCGCGGGGTTGCACGCCGGGATATTCGGGAGAAAACCAGAGCGGCACTTTCCGCAATTCCGCGACAGCCGCAGCAGGAACAACACGAATAATCTCTTGAAGTTGAACCGTTAGGAGTTCCAAGGCTCGCTCCGTTGCGGCTCTGTCCTTTTCGAACAATTCGTCGCTGATGTGCAAAGTCCAGCCTTCGATCGTTTTAGTTTGCCGACCGGGAACTGTGGATAGCTCAGCGGAATAGACCTGATTCGCTCCCGCGAGAAAGATTAGGCAGAGAAAGGAGATGCACGGCTTCATGTGATGACTCTGGTAGAAAGGATCGGTTACGGAATCCCTAACCTAGCTTCAGCGACCACTTCTATCTAGGCAAAGAATCGCATCCAACCGTGAATCCGCGCACAAAACATCCCGAATCTGCTCGACAATCGCGCCAAAGGCCTGTTATGCAACCGGCCAATAAAAACGTACCAACGAACCCACTTCTGGGTGGGACAGTCGGTTCACGCGGAAGTTTCTTGTTGGCTGCCATGCCTAAAGGTGATTTGAAGCTTAGTTATTTCGCGTGAATCGACTGTCCTACCGAGATTGCCAATC
>CAMDKL010000236.1 GCA_945900945.1 Pirellula staleyi DSM 6068 | reverse complement strand
GGTGCGCAACGACTCTCGCAATTCTCGAACCTTTCGAATACAATGCTGCCATTCAAACCCCTGCCCGACTTATGATCGAGGCCTTGTTTGGTTGAATGAAATCGACAGGGGGAGTTTCGTTGTCTGTTTCGAGTCTTTGGTGGCCGGGGAGGGGGCGATTTCAGGAGTCGAAACTCATCGTAGGCCTTGGTTCCCATCGTCGGTGATGCATTCGGGAGTAGAGTTTCTTATCGAGGAGGCAGTCACGGTTTCCAGTCTTTCGGAAGTGTCAGGGACCACACTTCACTGGACAGGGGGCGGGCATGGCCGCCCGCGACCCAGAGCTTATCTTGATGAACGAATACCGAATGCTCATGCCGAGCTTTCCAGCAGTTGTTGGTGTCGAGTCGCTGCCATGCTTTGCCATCAGCGCTGTGCCAAACATCATCAAAGTTGTCTTTTCCTTTTGACCATCCGCCGAGCACCCAAATGCGCCCGCGATACACCGCAGCAGAGAACCACAAACGCGGTTCCCAGGGCGCGGATTCGGCTTCGCAGGTCCAGTTTACACCATCGCTCGAGGACCACACGTCATTCTTTGCCGTGTGAGTCGGGACATAATTTCCGCCACCGAACAAGTAGATTTTATCGTTCAAAACCACCGACTGGTGGTATGCTCGCGGCGACCAAGCGGCGCTAGCGGTCACAAGAATCCACTCTTTCCCATCGGGCGACGACCATACGTCGTTTTTCAGACTATTTTCATCTCCGAAGTAATAGTTTTCGGTGCCGCCCAGCATCCAAAGTCGCCCGCGATGCTCCACGATGCCCGCAGCGATCCGCGGTGACCATCCGGCGGATGGTGTGGCTTGGTCCCAGCCGATTCCGTCACGCGACGACCATACCGCATTGCTCGCCGAATGCCCTGGGAGTCTTCCATTATGCCAGCCCCCCATCATCCACATGCGATCCTGGAAAACAATGCTCATCGGAAGATCGCTATGACGCCACGGCGCGTTTTTCGTTACGAGATTCCAATCGCGACCATCCGCAGATGACCAGACGTCGCGCGGCGGAGCCTCATTGGAATTGAACCAACCTCCGAGAATCCACAGGCGATCACGATAAACGAACTCTCCCTGTGAATCTCGCGCCTGCCAATTCGACGACGAAGTTTCAAGTACCCAGTCCGGCTCGTGTCGGTCCTGAGCGAGTGCCTGGAAACCGACAAGAATTGTGGCGAATGCAATGAGGGAAATTGCTGTGGCTTTCATCGTGCGACCGTGTTGAGTATCGATGGTGTAATCATATTTAAGTTAGCACGACGTGCAAGTTAGTGATGTAGTCTTGAGTCAGACGCGCTCACGGTGCGAGACTCTGCAGCAATTCTATGCGATCAAACAAAGCCGAGCTTCCCATCGCGGTTGGAGCGATGCCTGTGAGAGTAAAGTCCCCCATGTCCTGCCACAAGTCGCGGGTAACAACAGTCCATTCGCGTGGCGGCGCCGGATCGACTTCCTTCGATTGCCAACCGGTCGTATTGCGGCCGGCATGGTAGCGTCGCAGTGGCTTGTCCGATGGCGGCCATCGTCCATCAGCGGCAAACTCCAACATCACACCATCGGCTTCTGCCGATTTCCAAGCGAAACGAATGAATCGGAACTCCCCCGCCGCTGGCTTCTCCCGAATGGAAAACGACCAGCCTTGGATGCGCGATGAACAACGCTGTAGAGGCGTGATCTTGAGGCAGACTAACCCATCATGTTTGTCCGTCGTGATGAACTCCGCAGTGCCTGCACCTTCGTTCAATGCGTCAGCCAGCGAAACGTTTTCGTCCAAAAGGGTGATCCTGGTCGGGGGATGCCGTAACCAAGAAAGCAAATCGGCTAGATCCTTCGGACCGACGGTTTTGAACATATCTTCGGGCATCATCGAAACGGACATCGCTCGCAATTCCTCTACGTCTTTGCGAAGTACCGTCTCTTGCTTTGCCTCGGCTTGACGAAACGTCAAGCTGGTTGGTGATTCGGAGGCCAGCAATCCACTAAAAACTTGGTCCGATTTAGTAAGGATGCTGTAGGTAGTGTACCCTGCTGAAATCGAGTCACTTGGGGCTAGTACGTCCTTTAGAATCGTCTCCTCTGCCCGCTGGAATTCAGCGTTCAAATCAGGACCGACAGCATGCCCAAGCCCATGTGCTTGGTGGCAGCTTGCACACTTCTCACGAAATACCTGTTGGCCATGGTTTGCATCTCGCGGCTCCTCAAGTGCCTTCGCATAAAGTGAAAACATCTCACGGTTCGCTCCCTCTGTGGCTTTCAGTAACGAGGCAGCCCGTTGGCTTATGGATGGTTCTTTGGCGTCAAACAAAGTGCTCTTTTGAACGGCGCTGATCCACGCACCAGAGACCGTTTTGGCTTCAACCGCATCGAGCAGGGCAGAGATGCGATCGCGACGTGTCAAGACCGCACTGAGGATTGCGTCGCGAACTCGCGGCGTACTCGACTTCAACGCGTTCAGGAGTGCAGCGGTGACCGCAGCATCGTCTTCGTCAGCAAGGACAGCCACTGCCGCCAAGCGTTCATCAACCGATAGTTGAATGTCGCTCAATTGCCTCTTGGACATTTCCAAACGTGCTTGTCGTTCGGCGGCCGTTTCCAAGCTCAGCAATTTGATCAAAGACAATGCCTGGCTGCGCAGCGCTTCATCCGAATTTCTTGAAAGATTCCTGATGGCGTTGTTTGCCGTTTCGGTGAGAGCAATTGCAACGGGACGCTTGAAGCTTGTTCGCATTCCACGCACACAATCTGTTTGCAACCGGCGATCGTCCAAAGCAGCGATTCGATCGATGGCATTCGACAATTCGGTTGGATCCCTTCGATTGGCGATAGCCGTGCAAAGGGGCTCGAGCATCTTTTGCGCTTGGCCCAACTCGCTTGGGAGGCGTACCAACTCAGAAAGTAAATCACCGCCTCGCGCGGGGACAGCCGAGAGAATTGCTGTCGTCATCCACTTTTCATCTCCGTGCTTTCGGCACAAGTCCGCGAGTTCGTTTAACGCTCTGGCGTCACGAGTTTCACCCAGAGACAAAGCGAGTTGCAACCGAACTAACGGTTCAACGTCAGACGCAAGGGCAAGAACACGTGTCAACATGGTTGGATCTACATCGAGTGAGCGTTCGGCAAACCGAAGAGCCTGTCGTCGCACACTTGCATCGGAATGGGCGAGCGCCAATATGATTTCGCTCGATCCTAGGGCATCCAGCCCATGAAGCGTATGCATCGCGTTTAACGACCACGCGGGCTCACTCGACCCCGCGATCATTTTGACCAGGATCGATGCAATGTTGTTTGGCCGCCGTTCGATCAATAGCCGCCGAGCGGTCGTCCGCCGCCAGTAATGTGCACTGCCGACTTCCGCCGCGAGTTGTTCGGGGCTGAGCTGACTCATATCCGCAAGCGGACCGAGACTAGCTGCCTCGTGTGTCAACCGCCATATTCGGCCGTGGTCTTTGCCCGCAATGAGCCCATACTGTTGTTGCAGATATCGTGGGATCGCCGAGTAATCTTCGATGATTTCTCGATAAAAATCGACAATGTAAATGCTACCATCCGGCGCGTGCGACAACGCGATTGCGTGAAACCAAGAGTCGCTCGAAGAAAGGAATTCAGACTTCGACTCGCTGGGATCGCGATGCAGAGTCAGTTGCGATCCAGCTCGCTCGATAACTGCGCGATGAACAAAATTCTGAGCAGGCTCACAGGCCAAGAGTTGCCCGAGCAAGCCGGGCAGAGCATTATCTTGGTATACAAGTGGCGAGCATGCCGAAGTGAAGTAGCCGTTGGGAGCTGATTCCTGAATTCCATAGCGATCGGTGTAGAGTTTAGCGAAGCCCGGGTCGTCCGCGCGACGTGTGCGCCATGGGTGAGGTCGGCTCGTCGGATAAACGCGTTGGTCAGTCGTGGCTGACTGCTGAAGCGTTGGAGCGGCAACGTCTGGATTGCGGGCCAAGTATCGCCATTCGATAGGAGCAACAAAAATCCCCGGTGTCCCAGTCGATATTACGAATCGATCACCCGATTCCGTAAATGCAAATCCCATAGTTCCCGTATTTCCAACGATCGGTTCGATAGCTGTTCCATCGGACTTGATGCGAAAATCGGTATTTGACAACTCTACAACTTTCGATAAATACTTTCCGCTTATCGTTCCGCCGCCTGCCCCTCGTCCGAAATAAATCCAGTTGTCGGGACCAAGTTGTGGGCTGTTGATACTTCGTTCGAGTATACTTGGTTTAAATCCTCCGAAGAGTATTTCTTTGGTTTCGGCTTTACCATCGCCATTGCGATCGGCAAGGAACAATATCTGCGTTTGACAAGCGGCAATGATGCCACCGTTCGCTGGGCAAATCCCCAAACAAGCGGGCAGGCGGTCTGCCCAAACCTCGGCGATGTCCATTCGACCGTCTCCATCTGTATCCTTCAAACGTTTGATAGTGCCATACGTTCCTGCTTCAGCCGCTTTTTTGTGTCGTTCATCCGCTTGAATACGCCGAACAACTCGATCGAGTTGTCCGGTTTTATTCAGCTCCTCGATGTCGTACTGTCCCTCTAGGTTGTATCCGTGCAGTTCGCAAACATAGAGATCTCCGCGTTCATCCCAGCAAACGCCGGACGGCTCAAGAACCAGCGGCTCGCTTGCCACCAACTCAACGCGAAACCCCGGTGGTACGGTGAATCGCTGGCTGGTCTCCGCAGGCGACAGCGGTTTAGGAGCGTCGTTTGGTTTCACAATCTGGCCAAACGTTGATCCTGGACAGATCAAGAGAAACGCGACCATCATCGACACTACCTTTGCAAAAAAGTCAAAATTATGGACACTTCTCGCCGAACGCCACCATTTTCGACTACCGGTAGCGGAACGCGTCAAGCGTTTCGTTGAGTTTGCGACTGGTGCGAGTGCTTCGAAAGCCTTGACGGCTTCCGCTACCAGAAAATAAGCGTTTGTAGAATTTTGGTGGTGATAAACTAGAAGTGTCAAATCATGAAGGGTAAAATCATGACACCGTTCTAATGAAGTTTGGGAGCTCATGATTTTACCTTGCATAATTTTGTCTCTTCAAAAATTCGAAGTGCATCTCATCGAGCGGTAGGTTGATCCACGCGATGCCTTTCAAACGAGTATGGCTTAACATAGACAGATCAAAAGCGAAAAATGATTTTTACCATTCATGATTTTGTGTTGCACGCCAGCGGAATGCATGCCTCTTGAGCTGGCCAGGAAGGAAAAGACAAAATCATGATGGGTAGAATCATAACTCAGTTCTACTGAAGTTTGGGAGCCCGCAGAGATAATCGCTGAAAGCCAACCCCAACACAAGCAGAACATGCACACGACCAAAGAATCCGTTCCATTACTGTCCTAGGTACGATCATAACGGCGTTCGAGTCGGAAAAGACAATTGCCGAAATTAAGGTATAGACTAAGCCGGCCGCGATTCCGCCTATCAAGCCACTTCCAATCACCTGCGCAATCGTTCCTGACCTCCACTGCCCCGCAGACCAACCGACGCCAATTCCCAATCCTACGAAAGACCAAGCCAAACACTGCAGGCCGGCTGTCTGCACAATTGGCTCGACGGAAACGCCCAACAGATTGATCGGCTCGCCACCATGTTGCAAGAGCGCCGAGGTCATAAGTCCTACCAAGTAGCCACCGATACCTCCCAACCCGGCCCCACCGGATGCCGCTCCGATGATCGAAACAAATCGAATGTGCTTGCTGCCAACAGTTCCCAGCGTTAGCCCAACAAATGCGCCCAATACCGAAAAGTAGACCGCATAGTTTCTTGAAATCATCCAACTGGAGGCTGCATAGTAGCGATCCAAGTACTCCTGGCTTGGTTGAAACGGCCATGGCCCTATATCAGACGGCATCTGAAATACAGGATCGATTGCCTGGATGATTAACGCGCTTAGCATTCCCGCAAGCATGGTCAAGGTGAGCAGCCACGGAATGCTCCATGATTTATTCCCAACATCGTTTGGATCACATGTGGACGAAGTGACAAGCATTGACGCCATCATTTTCTTGACGAGAGGCTTATGCTCAATGGCTCCATACCCGATGCGATTTCGAATTGTAGGCCAGAAGTCTCAGGACTTGAATACTTTGTGGGAATAAGCGACTTCGGGGACTTGGCCATGAGCTTTTTGATCTCTGCATCTGAAGGCGCCATCTGCTCTTCATTCGTTTTTGGACGAGTGTCAGCCGATTGATGCGCTTGATCGAGTTTACTCACGGTAACCCTATTGAGCCCCGTTGCGGCACGAACTTGAAATTTGCCGTTCCTGTCCGTTGAAGCAGTTCCCAAAATACCTCCGTCTGTTCCGCCGACAAACGCAACCAAGGAGTCTACCAGCGGCTTGTCGTCGATTTGAACCGAACCCGTAACTACCACCTTACCGTCGTCTGGACCGCTACATCCAAGGAACATGTAGAGGAACAACGAAGTCGCAAACGCAAAACGCGCCATGTTTCTCACGATCATTGTTCCAGACTGGCAGGAAATCCATCTGCCCTAGCTCCAAGTCGGTTGTACAGAATCATGTCAATTGTCTGGCTTATAAAGTGCACTGACCCGTCACCCAACGCAAATTGTGCACCGCCGGTGTGAAGTGACTTGTATCCGAGTTCTGTATTCCAGTTGCAGTTTGCGTTACAAGCCGTTTTGCCTTTTGCAATGGCCGCTGCCACAGAAGTTTCACAACTGTCGTAGTTTATGGGAATCTGAGTCCAGGCGCCTAATTTGTTCGAATGGCTCCATCCACCGGGAATATGGACGGAACACTTGGACCGCACATCGCCGAAAAAAATCACATTGGACAAGCCGTCGGTTTGTTCCTTAAAACTCCCGGTATAGGCCCAGCCATTCCGAGTAAAAGGGCCAGCATTACGGCTATCTTGATGACTCGTACCTTTATGACTATAGACTTGGAATGTTGCAAGCAGGGGACATGTGCAATCAGGAGCGCTGGATATTGATTCATTCGGGCCACTGTTTGGGGTGTAGCTGGCAGGCTGGGTCTGATTGAGGCCAGGGTTCAAGGGTTCGTTTTGATCCGAGGGGCAAATGAATGTTGGCACTCGCACACCTCTGAGCAACATGCCGCCGGCGGGGTTCGCCGGATCGAACATCCGTGTATCATCGCTCGGCATCGAAAAATCAAACTGGCCGTATAACGCTTGTTGCTCGAGGTACGTCAACAGCAACACAAATATCGAACCACGTTGCAAGCTATTTCCATGAAACCTGCCGACATCCACCCGAACACCCGCACCGTAAAATGCTCCAGGCGGAATCTTTTTATAAACTCCCTCATAGTTGTGAACCGCCAAGCCAATCTGCTTTAGGTTATTGCTACATTGCATCCGTCGAGCCGCCTCGCGTGCTGCTTGAACGGCAGGCAGCAGCAATCCCACCAAGATTCCGATGATCGCAATGACCACCAGCAATTCAACCAACGTAAAACCGTACAGACGTTTCGACCGCATCGTATGCTCCTTTGGGAGACTATAAGAAAGAAGTTAGAAAATCAAACCTATCCTCAACATCACTTTGGACTCGCATTTACAAACAACGGTTCTTCGTGGAATTTAGTGGCTGGAAATCGCAGGCATTAGGTCAAGTTTGCCGCAGAAAAAGAGAATTCTTGTTCTGTAGTTTTTGAAGTTATTGAAGCCACGAGCAGCACTTTTAATGGATTGGATTTTACTGTTAAAGCCTTCGC
>CAMDKL010000235.1 GCA_945900945.1 Pirellula staleyi DSM 6068 | reverse complement strand
AACAGCATGATTCGGCCAGCGACGCGGACGTTTGGACCAATTTCTTCTCCGGCCCCTTGGCTAGCTTTCCACGCTTTGTAATCGATCGGTTCGACACCAGGTAATTTCGAAGCATCCAAATCGGGGAGAGGAACGAGGGTGCCATCTTCCTTTTTAAATAGCACTTGGTCTGCCATCTCGCGGACGGGACCGTTAAAGGTTCGATTGTCAAACCTTGCACCCCAAGGGTCCAGGCCGAGAGCCTGAATTTTCTTTAGTTTTTCAAGTCTTGCAACTTGGTGAACCCCTAAACCGGTACTGTCTTGATTCTGAAAATCGGCCATGTTGGAGCAATTGTGGAATGAATTGAATGGTTGAGAAGGTGCAGATTGTAGGAAAAAGTGATGGAAAACCAAGCAGCCAAACCGCCAATGATCCAAATTGTCGAACGTGACCCTCCTTTGCTGACTGGAATGTCAACGATTTTGGATTAAAACGGTTATCGAAGTTTTCTCAAGCGACTTTCGAAATGAGACGAAGTAAGAACCATCTTGACCGAGGGCCGAAACTCCACTAAAACCCGTTTATCGAATAATTCGATTGTGGCTCCGTAGCCAAGTGGCTAAGGCAGCGGATTGCAAATCCGCCATCGTGGGTTCAACTCCCACCGGAGCCTCTCTTTTTTTTCCCTATGTTTTGCAAGGTAAATTCTTAAGATCAGTACTTGGGCCATTAACTTATTGCAATCCACGTCACACCATTAACCGTGACCAGTGATTCAGTACCATGTTCAAGAAATCGAAAATACCTCTTGTAAATCCCGTTCCGACTAGTCTCTAACCCCGCATCAGAGTGGCAAATGGGTTCGCGAAATCGTAACCGTTCACGGGCTTTGCCATCATTGAAAAAGAGGACGCTTTGACCGCCATCGCGATGAGGGATCGCTAGATCGACGAATCCATCTCCGTTGAAATCAGCTGGAACGATGGTGGTCGCAGACTCAAACGGAATCTTTACGAAGCCAGACTCAATGAAATTACCTTTCGTGTCGTTCAAGCAAACATAACTAGGGCTGTTTCGGTTTGCAGCGATTATGTCCAAATAGCCGTCACGGTCCAAATCGCCGATACTTGCATTCGCGGAAGTGTCTGAAGTCAGCTCCAAATAAATAACTTGTTGAAATTGACGGATCTCCATTGGATTGGCTTCATAGCAGGAGGCTAGTTCAAACGTAGTTAAGAACAAGGCAATCAAGGTTGCAATCAGTCTTAGAATCATGACGTTTTTCATTCGATCGAAGCGTTGGAGACTACCCTACAACTGGGAATTGTTTGTGCAACCATGTTAGTGAGTTTTGATTGTTAGCTTCTTCGTCGACGAGCTGTTGCGTCATCGACTTGCCTACAATGGACGGTGGCGGTTGCTTGGGTGGGTTAGCTTTGACTCGCAGCATCGCAGCCTCCTGATGTAAGGCCTTGCGTTCGGGGAAGGTGGCGTAGAAGTCGTCAGTAAGGCATGGAATGAGCAACGGATTGCGAGTGGCCATTTCGAGATTGAATCGCAGGGAGCTGTTGGCTTTGGTCAGCACAGCAACTATACGTCTCAGGTCGAGGAAGCCCGAATCGCAAGTGACTTCGCTCAGTTGAAAACCTTGTTCATAAGGCAGCATTGCCATGTCCTTGAGGTGAACGCTCATCGCAAAGGGCGCGAGCGTTTCCACGGTTTGGAGTGGGTCTTCGAGAAGAGCAATGTTGTTTCCCGTATCGACGGTTACGCCGATCCACTCACTGCTAAAGGCGCGCATGAGCTGGGCGAGTTCATCGCTGGTGAGGTCCTTGTGATTCTCCACGGCGAGCTTCAATCGATGCTTCCTAACGGTGGGTTCGGCCCACGCGAGTCGCTTCGAAGCTTGGTCACGAAAGCTATTGAATTCGCGGAGTGACTTCCAGGTCTCGTAGCGGCGAGAACCAGAAAGAACGGTTCTCGCCACCTGGCCACCCGCGGCGAGAGTGAGTTTCACCTCAGACTCGAATTTCTCTAGCTCACTCTCCTTGGTCGGCAATCGAATGTCCCCCTCGAAGTAGCCTCCAGTCTCCTCGATATGCTCACGCATCCTCGTTGCACCGGATTCATCCATCATTGCCACGCTCGTCTGGACACCGTCGGCACCGATGTGGCGAGCATAGTCATAAAAGCTAGAACTGTCGAAAAAAGGCGCAGTGGCGGATTGGTCTCGCACGGCTTGCCAAGCCTTGTGGCAAGAGAAAGTACAAATGCCGAGTCGGCCAGGATTCAAGCCGACAGCGGCGATCGCTTGTCGGGCGGCCGTTATCGCGGGGAGGGCAACGGCCAAGGCAGTCAAGGAAGCAATAAATTTGCGACGGTCAACGAAGCTTTCGCCGGTCATGATTCAACCCCAAAATCCCTCTAGCTTTTCACTCGGAGCCACCTCAAGCGGAAATTGCTTACAAAATGCATGGTCTTGAACTCCCGCAAATTGGCGTAATGCGAGATGTATATGCTCTGGCCGCACACGGATCCCTTTAACCCTATCGATAGTCAACGTCTTTGGGTCGATCGGAACGAGTTGCTGCTTCTCATCTGTAGCCCCGATCACACGATTGCCCGTGATGCCGGTTCCAAGAAACATAACCGAACCGATCGACCAGTGGTCCTTGCCGTTGCCGCTGTTGTAGTTCGGTGTACGTCCCATCTCACTCTGTATAATGACGACCAGCTTGTCGCGAATTTGCAAATCCTCGGCTCGACGAAGCAGGCTATCCATCCCGGCAAGGAGTTCGGGTAGCAGCGTCATCTGATCGACATCATTGTTGTTATGACTGTCGAATTGGCCAATCGAAAGATTCGCAGATACACAAACACCCGCCTTAAAAGCAGCCAATGAAATATCGGCTTGTTGAGCCAATCGCTCCTTTGCAGGGACTTTCGGAATGTAAGGTACGACTCGCTGCAAGGCTTTCGAATTGACTTGAGCGGAATACAACATGCTTTGACTCCATTCTACACGTGGCAAACGAACTTCAGAAACGCGAGCCTCGAATTGCTGCTCCAACGCTCGCTCGATTCGGTCGGAGACAAACGAGTCGTGATAGGGAGCTCGATCGTTTCCCTCAACGTAGTCTCCTTTGGCCAAGAGATTGAGAGACTGAAGATACGGCACACGCGACATTGGGACTATGTTTCCGGTCGCAGAGTAGTTGCCAAATGTCAGGAATGCCAGCGGGGCTTGCGATCCATAACATGCGGCAACAAGTGCAGGAAACGTTGGGTAGGCAAGACTGTCGAGTTTACCTGTCGCCATGTACCGAGCGCACGGCGTGTGGTTGTTAACCGACAAGTCTAGTCCGTTTAGGACCCGTAATTCCGAACCGTTTTTCGCAAAGAAGTCCTCATTGCTCATTCCATCTTTGATGTGCTTGGCGGTCGGAGCGAATCGATGCTCTCCGACCGTAACAATGTCTTCTTCCTGATATAGGCGATTGATACCATCAATCCCCTTTGGATCCATCAGGTAAGTCGTGTCCCAGCCACCGGACGCATTGAAAACAACATAATACGGGCCAGGGTAGCCTTCGAATTCCGCTGCATCGCCTTTGGATTGCACCATGGACGCCAATCCAAGAGGCGTGGCGAAACCAAGACCCGCATGACTGCAGAGTTTAAGGAAATTGCGGCGAGACCCGTAGACGCTGTTATTCATAAAGGAACTCGTGCTGACGCAATAAATAAGTCACCACACCACGCCATGCGCGAACCGTGTAGTCTGGATCATTAACGCGAAATTCCTCTCGGCCACCGCAAAAGTAGCTCTCACGCGGTTCATAACTCACTTGTGCTTTCGCGTCCGCGAGCGTTCCCACAAACAATTGAAATGCACGTTCCACTTCAGGATGATCAATCGCTCGATCTTGCCCCAGTATTCTCTGCTGCAAGGACACAATCGCTTGCCTTATTTGCTGGATAGAAGCTTCGTCGGTAGGCAGCACGCTGGGTTCAATCTTTGAAAACAGCAATCGTTGTGAAGGGTCCAACCGGAAGTCTTTCGCGACGTGATTGCATGCTACGTCATTTGCCATGATTCGTTGTATCGCTCCCATGGCGCCACTAGGGTCCGCGTTGCGCTCCGTGACTGTGATCGAATCGATTCCTCCGTAAAGGATCTTTAGTTCTTTGCCAAGTCGTCCCCACGGTTTTCCAAATATCGCTTGCAGCTTTCGCTCAAGTTGCTCTGGACCAAGAAGTCTCACGACACCGACATCGTCAAGCTCCGAGCTGCGTTGCGGATGCTCAGCAACAGTAGCCAATCCATCCGCGCGATAAAAATCGGAGAGGAGGAGAGCCTTAAACGCTGTCTTGAGGTTTAAGTTGGATTCAGCAAACTGTTTGGCTACCTTTTCGATCATCTTGCGCTGTGCTAGATACGCACGCCGGTTCGCACCAAACATTGGTGAACCTATGTCTTCCGGTGGCTGCAATACTTTTCGACCGAACAAAATGGAGTACACGTGTTCGACCATTGCGATCGGAAATCGAGGATGCTTTATCGCCCGTTCAGCAAGCCATTGTTGCGCTCGCCATCGTTCGCTAGCTGGCAATGACTCGTCCTCGAAGCCTGCTTGGAACATATCGTCATACCAACCCTTTTTGCGAGGCCCAAGGTTTCCTTCGAAGTTGAAGTCCTGAAACAGGCCAGCCACGGGATCCATGACTTTGTGACAAACGACACATTCTGCAGCCTGCATTGTCGGAGTTTCGTATTTTGCGGCGACAGCCGACGCATCCGTTCCCCGCGGAGCGAGCTGCATCAAATCGATTCCTAGGAAATGCTGAAAGAACATTCTCGCTCGAAGTCGATTGCGATTCGTCTCCGTTGACGGGTAGCGACGAAGATAATGAAACATACTCAGGAAGCCAGCATGCGGGTACAAGCCAGTAGTGGATTCCTGAGTGCGACCATCGCGACCTTTGAGGGCCTTTAGCCTTGCCGGAATGTACTCAAACGGATCGTCAATATTCTTAAACTGGTCCTTCATCTCCTCGAAAATGCCGTATCCTCGGGCTGTGTAAGGAGACACCATGATATAGTCCGCGGTAGCCAGTTCCGAAAAAGGCCGATCGTTTCGAACTATAAAAGCAATCAACTCCAATGGCTCCCGCAAAAGTGCATCCCGATAAACGTCAGCCAATGCCCAGCGAGCTTTTTGCTGATCGGTTTTTGGGAGGTGATCGAGATCGTGTTTCTGGGTCCACAGTCGAGTATGCTCAAAATGGTCATAGGAAAGGAGCGTCTCTGCGTTGTCTTCGATTCCGACCGTTAGAAAAATGTCATTGAAGCCTTCCTTTAGTTGGACGAAGAAGGCATCCTCTTTCATGATACGATCGAGAATGGCGTCCATGGCAGAAAGACCGTTTTGATGGACAGCCCCGAGTTCCTCTTCCGACGGGAGTCGTCCCGAAAGGGATAGGGTAATGCGTCGCAAGAGTCGAGGCTGCGAGATCATCGCGACACCTTCGAAAAATGGCGGAGCGGTGTAACCGTCTATTGGTTCGTGCGAAGCAAGTTCGGTGCCATCTCGACTCAGACGACGGAGGTAGCGTTCGAGTATTTTGTAGCCGTGTGAATCAGGCTTGAGAACTTCTCCGCCCCCGTGATCAAGTTCACCAGAAACTTTCAAAAGCATGCGAGAACGATTGCCTTCGATGGCTGTGGCCATGGTCTCAAAGGCCCTGGAGTTCTCCAGCATTATGGGCTGAGTATCCTCCAGCGCCGTATCGATGGCTGACAGCAAAAAGTCGCTGTCGGAAGCGTCGCCGTTCACGTTATGGCATTTAAGGCATGTTCGCTCTCCCACCTTGGCCCAGATTTCTTCCTCGAAAGTGCGAACGTCCATCTGGCATTCAACATCGCTCTTTGATGACAAAACAGATCGAGTCTGATTTTGACCAATCGACGCTCTTCCAGACAAGATTTGGATGGCAATGACAACAAGCAAAGGAGTCCATCTGGTGAACATTCAGAACCTGCTTTCTATCATTCGGGCAAAGGGTCCGCAGCTTTTTCATTCGGTCGAATGAGCATGACAATGAGGATAGACAGCAAGGCGGTGCCTGCAAAAACACCGAAAATTATATTCAATGGGACGTTTCGATCTCGCAAAGCGCCGAATCCCCAGTCGGCAAATCCGCCACAGCCGATGCTGACGAAGTTCATGATGCCGTAGCCAGTAGCTCGCAATTCAGGACGCACAATCTGGCAAAGGATCGGCATGTTATTGCAATCAAAAAAACCCCAACCTAGTCCAAACAGAATTAGGAAACCAATTGCGACGCCCAGAGTGCCAGCGTTTCCGATACCGAAAAGCGCCGGCAGAAAAAAGCTCATTCCAATTGCACTGACGAAAATACGACCTCGAGAAGTGCGACGCATCCAACGGTCGGCCAACCAACCTCCAAGACCGACACCTATCAACGACGCCACTTGCACGTACAGTACCGCCGACATTCCCGCTTTGCCTTGGCCCAGTCCGAATTGTTCTTTCAAAATATCGGGCATCCAGTCCTTTACTACCCAACCGGCCATCGCTGGCAATGTGAAATACAAGACTAGCAGTAAGAAGTTCCAATTGGTAAGCAATTCGATTCCAGATGCCAAAGGAGATAGATGCACCGTCTTTTGGGTCGGACGTTGTGGATTGCGAAGGAGGGCAAACAAAGGCAATGCGTATGCGACTCCAACGAGCCCACAAAACCCGAACGCCCAACGCCACCCTAATGACGGTGCATCCGCTGCATAGCCAGAGAAGCCTCCCAAGATAATACCCAAGTAGATCCCCATCTGGTGGAAACCGACCGCTCGTGATCTGGTCTGACTCGAATGGAATTCCGAGATCATTGAGAGCGCTGCCGGGATGTAGAACGCTTCGCTAACCCCCATCACGGCTCTAGCGACGAGTAATTGAGGAAAGGAAGTAACGTAGGCAGTAGCAAGAGTAACGGCAGACCATATGAACAGACTGGCTGCTATCACATGCCGACGGCTCGTTCGATCCGCTACATAACCACCGACGGGACTTAATCCGGCATACACCCACTTGAAGCTACCGAGCACTATGCCCCAATTGGCACTGGTCGCGATGTCCGGAATATCAGCCATCATCGACGACTTCATCGCCGCCAACATCTGTCGGTCCAGATAATTGAGAAGTGCAACGGGCACCAGCATCGCAACCACTAGCCAGGCCGTTTTGGAGTTGATCAGGCGTGACGCAGCTTCCGAATCATTTGCCATTACAGATCGACCAATTCGTAAATCCCTCGGCCTGCTCGCTTTAGTTTACCCTGTTCAGCCAGTTCCTCCCAAACATCTTTTGGGAATTGGTTGGGAGGTGTGATTGCAACAACGCCTGACTTGCCGCCACCCGACATTGGACCATGCCCGATGCGCGATTCGTCGTCAAGTTTTGTCAGCTTTAACCGTTTCCGAAAGGCTTTCATGGCGAGGCGCAGTTCTTCTTTTCGAGCCGCCGGATCCGGTACCGGAGAGGGTTCAGTTTCAGACATTTATCAATGATCCTGTGCGAAAAAAAATGCCAATGCAAATATCAAGCGTGCTCAATTATGGTTCGTTGCCTGATAATGTTAACAAGGGCCTCGATCATAAGTCGGGCAGGGGTTTGAATGGCAGCATTGTATTCGAAAGGTTCGAGAATTGCGAGAGTCGTTGCGCACCGGTAGCCACTCATCGAGCGACCTCTCGAATTTGAGTCCAAGATTTTTAGCGTTGGACTTTGTGAC
>CAMDKL010000234.1 GCA_945900945.1 Pirellula staleyi DSM 6068 | reverse complement strand
TGTTTGCAATTATGCGTGTCCGAAGTGAGTCGAGGTTAGGTTTTGATTTTCTAACTTTCTTATAGTCTCTCAAAGGAGAATACAATGCGATCGAAACGTCTGAGCGGTTTTACGTTGGTTGAATTGCTGGTGGTCATCGCGATCATTGGGGTCTTGGTCGGATTGCTGTTGCCAGCGGTTCAGGCAGCCCGCGAAGCAGCTCGAAGAATGCAATGCAGTAACAATTTGAAGCAATTGGGCTTGGCATTGCACACGTATCACGATACCCACAATGCGTTCCCGATCCAATATCGGGTTAACAATCTTCCAAACCGGCCGCTGACTCAAGTAAGCTGGATTATTGGAGTTTTCCCGATGATCGAGCAAGGGAATATTTGGAATACGTGGGATCCTAATTTCAGCTTTACCCCTTCGTTAGGCGTTACTCCTTGGGGCTTCGACAAGGATCCGAGGACTGGCCCCGACATTAACAACCCACGACAAGGAAGCAACGGTTGGATTCTGGGGCAGCCGCTACCTTTTCTTCAATGCCCCTCGGATGCTTCCCCCGCCGTGGGCGGAGTCGCCAAAGGCTCAAGAGTAATTAATTTCAATGTTGCTCCAACCAACAATGTCAACATCGGGATTACGAATTACAAAGGGGTGCTGGGAGCAAACTGGGATTATGGCAGCATTATTGTGACATCTGGGTCTTGGGGCAAGAGTCGCTTCTGTGGCGACTATGCGACGCTTGATCCCATCACCAAATCGCAATATCCTTTTCGATGTCCGACGGGCTTTATGGGGCGAGGAAATGACGGACTAGGAATCCCGACAAGAATCCGCGACATTACCGACGGAACGAGTAATTCGTTGATGGTAGGCGAGTCGTCGTTCAATCAAAACGCGCTATCCGCCTGGTTCTTTTTCAATGGCGTGCTTGCGACGGCAGCATTTCCCATCAATCGTCCTGCAGAGTGTGCAGCCGGGATTGGAAAGCCAAGGGTCCAAGGTTGGGAAGCTTGTTGGTCGGACTGGCCAAATCAACAAGGGTTCAGTAGCCTGCATGTTGGCGGAGCTCAATTCGCTTTGTGTGACGGGTCCGTGCGGTTTATATCTCAGAGCGTAAACCTTGGTACCTATCGCGACGCAGCGACGATTCAAGGCGGTGAGGTTGTAGGCGAGTTCTAGCAGGAGATTTCGTTGTGTATCGAGTGATTCCGATTATCGTGTTCCTGAGCTCATTGTCAGCAGGATGTTCTAAGAGTGGCCCGCCGATTGCGCCAGTGGACGGTGTGGTCACATACAAAGGCAAACCGGTGCCGTACGCCAAAGTACTCTTCTTACCGCAGAAGGTTCCTGAGGGCAGCACTGGTGTTGCCCTGACCGATTCAGAGGGGAAATTCTCGAAGGTTATTACGACGGGATTGAGTAACAATGGGGCCGTGGTCGGCTCGCATATTGTGACAGTCACCGAAGGCTGGCCTCCTGATCAGGAAATTCCTCTTGATGAAATGCGGCAGCAGAAGTCTCCTCCACGAGGACCATGGGCTCAAAAATACCGGGATTCATCAAATCCAGCACTCACGGTCGAAGTCGTCGCCGGACAGACCAATCATTTTGAATTCGATCTATCCAAATGATCTGATGGCTTTCGAACGAGATTTCCGCGTTCCTGTTGACGCGGCGATTTGCCGATCGGCTTGTGGATCCGGCCGACAAGTGAACTTGCGCAACGAATTCTGACCGGGTGGCGACTGGCGTCACCGGTCACCACGATAGAACATGAAGAACCAAATGAAACAAACTCGCCCTTCACCCGCGCCCCGCCAAACACAAGCGGGCGCGTCAAAAACCAAATTCCTATCAACTCTCGTGTTTGTGCCGCTACTCCTCGCCGCGGCCACGGCGCCGGCGAAAGACGCCCGGCCGAACATCGTGTTCATCCTGACCGATGACCAAGGCTACGGCGACCTCGCCTGCACCGGCAATCCCATAATCAAGACGCCGCACATCGACGGCCTTGCTGCGGAGTCGTCGCAACTCACCGATTACCATGTCGCGCCGACTTGTTCGCCCACACGCGCCGCGCTACTCACCGGGCGGTGGTCCAACCGCACTGGCGTCTGGCACACCGTCAATGCCCGCAATATGCTGCGGGAAAACGAGCTCACGCTGGCCCAGATGCTCCGAGACCACGGCTACGCCACCGGCCTGTTCGGCAAATGGCACCTCGGCGACAACTTCCCTTACCGCCCGCAGGACCGCGGGTTCACGGAAGCCTATTACCATGGCGGCGGCGGCGTGAGCCAGATCCCCGACTTCTGGGACAACGCCTATTTTGACGGCCACTATTTCCACAACGGCCGGATGGTGCCCGCGCAGGGTTTCTGCACGGACGTGTTTTTCGCGCAGGCGCATCGCTACATCCGCGACTGTGTGGCCCGGCGACAGCCTTTTTTCGCCTATATTGCGCCCAACGCCCCGCACGGTCCGTTTCACGCTCCCCAACGGTATCTCGATCTCTACGCCGGGCAGAAGCCGAACCTCGCCACGTTCTACGCCATGATCTCCAACATTGACGACAACGTCGGACGGACCCGCGAACTGCTTCTCGAACTCGGCCTCTCCACCAACACAATCTTCGTCTTCACCACCGATAATGGGACCGGAAGCAGCGAAAGCCAGAAGGTCTTCAATGCCGGTATGCGCGGGATGAAAGACAGCGAATACGATGGCGGCCATCGCGCGACCTTCATTTTTCATTGGCCGGCCGCAGGGATGAACCGGAAGCACGTCAACAACACACTCACCCATGCGGTTGACATCGTGCCGACGCTTCTTGACCTGACCGGAGTGCCGAAGCCCGACGGCCTGCAGTTCGACGGCCGTTCGATCCGCACCCTGCTCGATCCCAATGACGCGGGCACAACCTGGCCCGACCGTTTTCTCATCACCGATTCGCAACGGGTCCGCGATCCAATCAAATGGAAGCAGTCGGCCGTGATGTCGCAGGAATGGCGGCTCATCAACGGCCGGGAACTCTACGCGATCAAGCAAGGACCGCGGGCAGACGCGCGACGTGGCCAGCGATCACCCCGAGCAGGTCGCGAAGATGCGCGCCTTTTACGAAGCCTGGTGGGCGGAGCTGGCACCCACATTTGCCCAGACCACAGAGATCTACCTGGGACATCCTGAGCATCCGGTCGTCAGCCTCACCGCCCACGACTGGATTCAAGAGGCCCTGCCGCCTTGGAGACAGCAACACATCCGGGCGGCCTACGGTCTCGCCCCCGCTCCCATCAACAAAGCCGGAGCGAAGCGAGCCGATGCAGTATCAAACACGGCTGGCCCGGTCGTTCACTCCGGCCACTGGGGCGTTAAGGTGGTCCGATCTGGCAACTACGACATCAGCCTCCGCCGCTGGCCAGTCGAGGCCAACCAGCCGATCACCGCCAGCCTTCCTGCAGGAACTGATGTCCCTGGATCGGCAAAGGCCTACCGCGCCTACCCGGGAGTCGCTGTCCCAGCCGTGAGTGCTTCCTTGCGCATCGACGGCCAGAATCGCGGCACCAAACCGGTGTCCACTACCGACACACACGTCACGTTCACCACTGCGCTCACTGCCAGCTCTCATCAACTCGCCGCTGTCTTCACGACCGCTGCCGGCGACGAACTCGGTGCTTACTACGTGGTCGTGACCGCGGTTGCAACGATCAAATAGATGACCCGAGCAAACTGGGCTATCGAGGGAACGGGATATTCTTCTTGAACAGTCAAGTTCGATTTGCGGACGTTTCCGATGGATTGACAAACACTTTTCTTGTCGCCGAAGTTCAAGATGACCTGCGGGGTGCACCCAATCGCATGCCAGGTGGCGACCGCTTTTACAATTTCGCGAGGGGCAGCGATAGTAACCCTCCGGTGGATATTTCGGAGTTTTTGGTTGGCATGGAGGCGGACGACCCGATCAATGCCAATACCCGAGATGCAATGGGCAATTTCACAGGCGACGGAGAGTATGCCGGCAGCTATCATGTTGGCGGTGCCCAATTCGCCCTTGGAGACGGCTCCGTGCGATTCATATCTCAAAATATCAACATGACCACTTATCGTGCATTGTCCACGCGTGCCGGTGCTGAAGTCATCAACGGCGATTTCTAAGCAACAGCGCTTTCCGAGGCTTCGTAGTGCTAGTTATGAACGCATGTCAGGTTTTCATAGGCCGCAAGGTACGATGGAAGTGCAATGTGCCACGTAACTCAATAATCTTGACATTGTCGCTTGTATTGTGTTCGGCAGGATGTGGCAACCAGGAGTACCCAGTCCAGAGCGCGCGGGGCAAAGTCGTGTGCAATGGGAAACCTGTGACATCCGGTTCAGTATTGTTCACTCCAATGGG
The DNA here is from genome assembly GCA_945900945.1 of Pirellula staleyi DSM 6068. Classification (GTDB taxonomy): domain Bacteria; phylum Planctomycetota; class Planctomycetia; order Pirellulales; family Pirellulaceae; genus JBKCUI01. The sequence goes on along the minus strand of CAMDKL010000234.1, from coordinate 3,532 downwards.
AAAGCCTAATAGCTCTGAAACCGGAAAACCAGCGGTGGCCACCGTTAGTTCCGATGGGACATTTGTGCTGTCAACTTTTGGCCGTTTTGACGGAGCAATCGTAGGAAAGCACAGCGTCCAGTATTCTGGTTCTGAGGAGGAGGATGCCGAAGCGGAGCCGGAAGGGGACGACGAGAACATCAAGACAGCCAAACGCCCTCGAAAGAAACAATCTGCGCCGCAATGCGTTCAAAATGGGGAGATCATCGTCGAGGTTACGGCCAGCGGTCCCAACGATTTTATGGTCGAACTTACTTCCCGACGCAAGTAGCCGGTATAAGCAGAGCGGCTTGAACAATTTTCATCTGTTCGACAGAATCGCGAGTACCTAGGCGGGCATTCCCAGCAAACTGGTTGACTCTTGAATATCCAGCTGAGCTCGTCATCACAGCTTTGAATCGATGATTTACGCTTCGGTATAAGGTGAATGTAACGGCCCCCCCAAGATGGACTCGTTTGGCGTTGTCAAATCGTCATCTTGAGTTTTACAAATTCCTTGAAGTCTATTGAGTAGATTCCTACGTATTTCAGTTATCGATTCCTGCTGTAACTGACTTTCGATTTCTTCGGTCAACGATCGCGCTTGCCAATATGAAATCTTAAGCTCCTGAAGAAGGTCGATCAGACCAGCGAGTTGCTTGTCATCGAGCGACTTAATCATTGGGGTATATCCGTGCTCGAATGCCTTTCGCTCAATCTTATCTAGATACAATTTCCAAAACCAGCTTGCAGGATTGCTTGCGCGAATCGACACGCAGTCGCAATCGTCACCAACGCTACAAGATTCGGAACCGTGCTCGCGAGTTGCTCACGGCGTAGTCGTAACATCACTTTGATTGCCCGAGCCGTCTTGAAGAGAGAGTCCTGGCCACCGGCCTACCCATAGCTCGCATTGTTCTGCACTTTCAATGCAGTGCGACAAGCGTTTCTCCGTTTTTCTTGACGGCGCAGGTCACGATGGTTCGAAACCAGTGTCGCGGACCTCCACGTTTTCGGTTGCCTTACATCTCGCCAGCGATGAGTTTGCCTGTGTCCCCGTTACTCCATTGAATTATCGGGTGAAAGTCCTATTCCTGTTTTAGTGGCTGTCAGATCTTGAGCACAAGCTAACCGAGTATCGTTACGAAGAATGACTGAACCTCGGGCCAGTCAGCTCTGACAGTTTCTCGTGAACCAAATGTGGTATTATTATAGCAGAGTGGTAACCGGTAAAACTGGTACCGGACAATTCGCAGAGCCAACCTGGTCAATGAGAGGGCTGAGATGTTTCGAATTCTTCGTGGCAGTCAATCACTTTGTGATGGTTACTCGCGACGCGAGTGGATGCGTTTGGGCGGTATCGGTTTAGGTGGACTTACGCTGCCTGGGCTACTACAACATCGCGAATCCCATGCGGCCTACAATCCACCGACGCGGGCAAAATCCGTCATCGTCCTATTCAACTCGGGCGGTCTGCCCCAGCATGAGACCTTTGACCCTAAGCCGGATGCTCCAGCAGAGATACGAGGAGCTTTTGGTGCAATCCCAACGCGGACTCCGGGCTTGCAAGTCGGCGAGCTGATGCCGAAGATTGCTCAATTGACCGATCGCATGGCCGTAATCCGCAGCATGGTAACAGGTGACAATGCACACTCCACCAGCGGTTATCAGATGTTGACTGGTGTCCCCCATGCACCGTTGAATCGCGAGAATGCGTCTCCAGGAAAGCCCAACGACTGGCCGTCGCTGGGAGGGCTAGTCAGCGCCCTGCGCCCATCGCTCGACGGACTGCCTTCGAGTATCGCGCTACCGAGACGAATGGCCAACAACAACGGTCAAGATCCATGGCCGGGAACAGACGCAGGTTTTATGGGAAGGCGTTTCGACCCCTGGTTGCTTGAATGCGACCCATCAGACCCCGAATTTACGGTGCCTGGCGGAAAGTTGGCGGATGGTCTCACGCAACTGCATGTGGAAGATCGACGCAGCCTGCTCGATCAATTTAATCATCGAGCCGATCAGTTGCAGCGCAATGCAAGTGTGAACGAATTCAATCGCTATCGTCAGCAGGCCATCGATCTAGTAGCTGGCGGTGCGGCCCGCAAAGCTTTTGATTTAAGCCAAGAAAGCGATCGCGTTCGCGACCGATACGGGCGCAATAAGTATGGCCAAAGCGTGCTCCTGGCTCGACGTCTGGTCGAAGCTGGTGTGTCTCTCGTGCAAGTGCAATGGGCTTCTTTGGATAAAGACAAACCCAACGGCGGCGGCTGGGATACTCACGAGAAACACAACGAGAGCATCAAAGGTTGGCTGATCCCAGTCATGGATCAAGTCTACTCGACACTGTTGCTTGATCTTGAAGAGCGAGGCCTGCTGAGCGAAACGTTGGTATGTCTGGTAACTGAGTTCGGACATACGCCCAAGTTCAATGCGAGGGCTGGTCGGGATCATTGGGGGCGAGTTTTTTCCATCGCTCTGGCTGGAGGGGGAATTCGCGGCGGCGTCGTCTACGGAAGCTCGGACAAGCATGCCGCCGAACCGCTTGACAATGCCGTTCCGCCATGTGACTACTTAGCCACAGTATTTCACCTCATGGGCTACTCTGCCGATACAATCGTGCACGATATCGAAAATCGCCCGCTACCCATCAGCCGTGGAAAAGTCATCGAAGCCCTGGTGAGCTGAGCTACGGCCGCGTCGTTGGTGATGAGGTTGTCGCGACTTTGGCCAAGGACACGAATCGCGTGCCGCATCTTTGGTTGCTTGCGGCGATCGACGATCGTGTTGTTGGCGACTCGGCAACGGACGCAGTCCTCCAGCTCGAGCCCCTGATGCAGCGGGTCGAGGATCTGGCAGTCTGAAACTCCGCAGTCGCTCGAACGTAGGAACGTCACCGCCGCGCCGCGTTCCGGCGAGCCTCCCCCCGAGATCGCGTTGTTTTACTCGATGTCGTTTCCGACGATTTGCAAATTGTGAACGTCGCCATCGAGCGACTTGATTTCCGCGATCTTATTCCAACTGATGTGGGAGCCTTGGACGATTGTTTGATGTAGATTGCATCGATCGAAGAACAAGCCGATTTCGTGGTTTTCGTACAAGTGCGAGTCGGCCAAAATAAAATCGCGATTGCGTTCCACCAAGTGTACGCCGATTCGGCACTTTCGAATCAGCACCTGCGAGATCACACACTTCATCGTCTTTCGAAGTTCAATCCCACAGCGAACGGCGGTTCGCCTGACCAACCGTTGAGGTTGTATAGCACGCGGTGAGAGAGTTTGGAAGCTCTTGGCGGCGCGGTCAGTCGCTCTGTTCCACCCGCTACCGGCACCACACCACGCTTGCCCTCCAGAGCGCCCCAACCCCAAGAAGAAGAATAAAAATTTTGTTTTTCTGCCGACACACCCCTTGACAGGAGAGAGAGAGAGAGAGAGTGTGTGTGTGTGAAATCGCAAAGCAAACTGTTTGCAAAATGCACGGCAAATTGTTTGCAAAATTGCGTGTCCAAAGTGAGGTG
>CAMDKL010000233.1 GCA_945900945.1 Pirellula staleyi DSM 6068 | reverse complement strand
TTGTCTATGACATCGACAGCATTGAAATCCAGCGATTGGGACTGACTCCGACAGGCGACTATGATGTCATTCAGCATATCGAACTGCCAATCACAGCGAACAACAAATACGGCACTGCGTGATCGACCGAAAAATCACCCAAGGTACGCGTGGCGAGTTAGGCCAGAAAGATGGCTGCCACTCGAATCGATGCCAACGAACGGAATAATTGGAGATCCAAAATATTCCTGTCCCTAATTTTTCTGTCAAAACGGAGAGAACGAGATCAGGCTGACTAAAAAGAGTGCAACAAGAACATCTGTCTTGTTGTCCTGGCCACACGCGATCTCGCGTTGACAACCTGAGCGGGGGTAGATGATTCCACTTGCCGGTGAACCCAAACGCATCAAGCCAACGACTTCCCAACGAAACTTGGTCAATCGATTAAGATCAGGAGCTGGCAAGGTCAATTTTCCGGCACTGATGAAGGGTCTGAGGGCTTCCGGTTTTACACACGGTCCGTTGAGGATCGAATCGCTAACCCCAGGCGACTTGCTACACACTCTTGCCGAAGCGAAAAAAGCCAAATTGTTTGTGGAATCACTAACCTAGACAAGGCGCCAAGCCCCATAGACAATCACGTAAGCGCCCACGATCAGATTGGAAGTGCAATGCGCCGCGATACACTCCCAGAGATTGTTGGTATGCCACGCAAGTATAGTAATCAACGAGAACCAAACCGCAGCTGCAAGCAACTCATCTGGATGCATTAACATCGGTACGACCGTGCCGACAATCGCCGAAAGCACGGTAACTTGTCCAATCGGGTAGTTCCACCATTTATCTGTTGCCAAATAGCGCATCACCAACCCGCGCAGGAAATGCTCCTCTATAACAGGCACAACCAAAACCAATCCAATCCCTCGAATTGCGAGATAGATTAGCACTCCGAACGTATTCCCTTTCAATTCGAGAAAGGGATTGAATGCGGAACGCGATCCCGTTCCAAGAAGGCTTTCCAATCGCCAGGATTTGAGCAAGGGATAGAGCGTTGACTGCTCCCATTCCAAGTTGCAAATTGTAATCCATAGCACGCCCCCTACGATTCCGATGGATATTCCCTTCCATCCTATCGAACGCATGAGCGGCCTGTAGTCGGGCCAGACAAAACAAAGTGCAACCAAAGTCGCGAACAGTTTTGCAGTATAAATCCACGGATACAGGCTATAGGGTAGTGAGAACCAGGATGTCGATGGTAGGGAGGATATGCCATCCGTCGCGTTTTGGACCAATTCATGCGTTTTCGGTTCAAAGGAACCGACGAAAAGAAATACAGCGATCGGCAATACGAACGCGACCCAAGGATGAATCGAAAGCATCTCTTGCCGCTTTTCCAAGAGTTTCTTCCCGATCGTTTTTATCATTACACTCGTCACTTTTTTAAGTTGAAATACCAAGGAGGTACGATAGGGGAACTCGCGAGAGTGCCAACTGCGGCCAACGTCGCTCGCTGACAAATTCGTTCCCTGCAATCGGAGTCGCAGGGCCACAATCAATTCTCCGCCGATACTTAGACTCGTTTAGGGCCTCTGCCAAGTTTGACCGTTCTTGTAGCGTTGAGCCCGATCTTTTACGATCGCATCCTTGCTTACCTGGAGGACGCGGTCCAACACTTTGTCGAACTCTGCTTTGTTTGGCTCGCGTACTTCGCGATGGTGAGCCAGTTCTACGATTGTCTCACAAGTGATTTCCGAAAACGTGGGTTGATCGAGATACGGCAATACATAACGCAACGTATCTACCGAATAAGCGGAACGGCACTTTTCTATCACCAAGGCTTGTTCATTCGCTGATTTCGCAAGCGACATCGCTTGCTTGAACCGAGAGAGTCGCTCTTGGTCGTTCCGTTTCTCGCGTATACTCGCCAGCCGCACCAATGCCTTGAATTCCATGCTGCGCTCGATTGGATTCGTCGAATTCTCAATCAGTTTTACAAGTCTGTCGGTAATGCCCGCGTCTGGCCACTTGCAAAATGCTTGAAGGCCCGCCTCATGTTGCGATGGGTTCGTGCTGGCCAAAGCCGCTTCGACCGCCTCCAATGCCTTAGCACCACCGACTCTCGCTACGGTCGAGAGTAAATCGAGTTGTGATGCATCGTCCAATTTGGATCTGGCTGCCAGGACAGGCTCGGCTCGAAGCTCGGGTTTAGTTTTGCGGCTGCATACGGCGACTAACGCCTTTTCAGCTGCGTCTCGTTCTGCACCTTTCTCTGCTTTCAATATTCCTTGGAGCATGGCGGGAACATCACTCAAATCGCCCAATTCAGCAAACGCACTCATAGCGGCGCGACGTACCTTGGAATCTTGGTCTCCCGCCGCCATCACGATTTGAGACATGGAATCTAGTGCGCGACGCGATACTAAAACATCAATCATTGCGACGCGGCCAGCCGAATTGGCATTCTTCATTTCTGAAATGACCGCCGCATTTACGGTCGAACCACGCAGGCGCGACAAACTCTTCATGGCGGCCCTCTGCATTTCGTTGGAGTCACCACTTAGCATTTTCAGCAATAGCGGTAGTTCAGCCGCGTCCCCCAGATCCCCCAATGCTTCGATCGCTGCAACGCGAACCGATTCGTCGTTGCTCGATTGGACTAGCGATAAAACATCGGGCTTGGCTGCAGCATCTCCACGCGAGCCTAAAGCTCTCAGCAACCCGACTTGTACGGGCGGTGTGAGCTTCGACAATTGCGAGGCGAACTGTTTCGTCGCTTCGGCTCCTTTGGCTTCAGCACGGACTTGCTCCAAGCCAACCGAACGCATGTCAATGTCATTGTCATGAAGCAGTTCGAGAACCATGCGTATGAGCTCGTTGCTTTTCTCTTGAGCTGGCACGACGTTTACCAATAATCCCAACAACACAACGAAACCGAAGCTTCCACGTTTTAGCGAATCGCAGCTCTGCACAGTCTGTTCTCCTGGGTTTGAATGTAGGATGAGCAGCAAGTGGTTCATCCAGATTAAGAAATAGGGTCAAATTGAGCCGCTGGCCTGGATATTGCATAAGCTGTTTTGGCGTTAGTCTCGGTTTATGCTACATCCATAAACCGAGGCTAACGCCCAACGGCACTCACTTTTGAACAATTCTCGCTGTCCTCGGGCTTCGTGTTAGGCGAATTCGCTAGCGAATTTAGGCCCGGGGCTAGCGCCCGCCGGTTCACGAAAACACAAAGTGAGTGCCATTTGGATAGCGCCCGCAGTGCAGGAACAGCCTAGGAGCCTACACTACGGTTAATTAATACAGGACTCTTATCTACCGGCACAAGCCAGTATACCGCGGGTGGCTGCGAGGCGCACTTGCTTAGGTTGTCCATCACCAAGCAACGATTTGTAAATAGCGATCGCATCACCTTTGTTGCCGGCTGCCAACAACGCTTCAGCACAGGACAAACTCGCGTCCAGTACAGCGAGTTGTGTCTCAGGGGAAGTAGGCCTGGCATTGCTCAACGCTTTGGCTGATTCTGAAGTGCGAATGGAACCCAACGCCAGAGCAGCCGATCGAACGATGGCTGGGTCGGTATCCATAAGCAATTTGGCGAGCAACGGAACGCTAGCCGAATCCTTGCGTTGCCCCAATGAGCTGATCATCCCTAATTTGAGCGGTCCGGAAATTTTTGGTAGAGCATCTCGGATCGCTTGCGCTGCCTCTTGAGCTGGAATGCGCTCCAAGGCAAAGCGAGCCATATGCGAAAGATCCTTAACGCTGAGTAGTTCAGCCAACGTCGGAACCGACGCCGCAGTGCCGATTTGCATTAGTTTGCGGCAAACGAAATCCTTGGCATCGCGTGAAATGGGTGTCTTAAGCGCTGCCACCAACCGGGACTCCAATTCATTGCGAGCGGCGGAATCATTGCGCGTTGAGAGTACCGCTTCGTTAATCGGGCTTAAAACGTTGCGCTCTGCGCCCCAATCGTAGGTTTTCAGCGCTTCAAATGCTTGATCCAACATATTATGACCTCAGAAAAAATAATTTGTATTTGGAAGAAATTGACGGGAGAACGCAATCTAAACTTGCCAAGGTTCGCGACGTGCACGATCTAAAAGTCGATTGGCTTCTGCATCCCCAGGAAATTCTTGCTTTGCCGAATCCCATTTTAGTGACCTCTGAAGTTGGTAAGCGATGATGCACAAGTGACTAACGGCAATTGTGTTCACAGCTAGCTCGATATCGCGGAACGGTTTCTCGCGTGTCTTCACGCAATCAATGAAGTCACCGTATATACCACCTTCGCCTTTGTAAGTAGGCACAGGTTTCGGTTCTCTCGACTCACCGGGCGTCCCTTCCACTGCAAGGTTACCGGTCTTAGGTCGGTTGTGCGTAATCACGATTCCGTTGGGGTATCGCAGGCTTAGAAACTTTCCTTCTTTCTCGTCGTGAAACGTTACTTCATCGGGCTGAAGTTCGCGTACATCGACAGCGAACGTAGCGCCTCCGAAATGGTGTGCGCCCCAATCCGTCATCCCGCCGCCGGAGTAGTCAATGTACGATCGCCAGCTGTTGCCTGCCGTAGAAAAACTGCCGCTGCAACGAGCGGCGTTGTAGGGTGCCCAAGCGGCAGGCCCGAGCCACAAGTCCCAATCGATGTCGGGAGAAAGTTGTTCTGCTGGCAAATTGCAAAGCTGCGATAGCGGATCTACATTTACGTTAATGGATTTGATTTTACCGAGCTCGCCTCCCCAACATTGATTTACGATCCCTTTATAGTCCTCAAGAACACGTTGACTTCCTCCAGAGACAACACGACCATAGCGGCGTGCCGCTTGAATCATCAGTGGACCTTCCCGCAAAGTGAGTGTTTCAGGCTTTTGGCAGTAAACATCTTTCCCGTGTCGGCAAGCTTCGATCACAAGGATTGCGTGCCAATGGTCTGGGGTTGCAACATGCACCGCATCGATATCGGTACGGGCCAGCAGTTCTCGGAAATCGTTGTACACTTTGCAATCGGTGTTTCCATAGCGTTCGTCTACTTTGCGTTTCGCGGTTTCGCGGACCGAATTACGCACGTCGCAAACGGCGACATATTGAACATCTTTTCGACCGAGAAAAGCACCTTGATCGCCTTTGCCCATGTTGCCGATTCCGATGCCGGCCATGACGATCCGGTCGCTGGCAGGCGCTCGTTCATCGTTCCCAAGCGCAGTCGAGGTAATGACATAGGGTGCGGCGAGCGTTGCACTCGCTGTTTGAATAAACTCGCGACGCGTTTTTGTACCCATGAATGAACTCGCTATCAAAAAAGGTGGGAGGATTCCAGCTTAGTCGTGGTTGCAACAACAAAAAAGCGATTCTAACCATCGGGTCAGGGGGGAACAAGACCCCATTAACTAGGTGTTTGGTCGTGGACTATCACGGCCCGGCTACCCTGCAGTTGTTTGCAGCGATTCATGGCAACGGCGCCTTCAGACGGTTCACGAATTTTATTAGCGAAAATGGATTGCAAGAGGACTTGTTTGTGTTTCAAAACAACTGCAATGATGAGATTGCAACACAGTGGCTCGATTCGGAGAAAATCCCTTGGACTCGGACAAAGGACTTAGGTCCAACCAGCACGCGCCCCGTACAAAGCACGCAGCTGCGCCGGTTAAACATGACCCACCCAAGCTAAGTTGCTAGTTTCTTGTAGCGGAAGCGATGGGGTTCATCGGCTTGCATGCCCACTCGATCGCGTCGCTGAGTTTCGTACGTTTGGAAATTGCCTTCGCACCAGTGAACATATCCGTCACCCTCGAAGGCTAAAATGTGAGTCGCGATCCTATCGAGGAACCATCGATCGTGGGAGATTACCACGACGCAGCCAACGAAGCCGAGGATCGCTTCCTCAAGGGCTCGCAGCGTATCAATATCCAAATCGTTGGTCGGTTCGTCGAGCAGCAAAACGTTGCAACCCCGTCGCAACAGTTTGGCCAGGTGCACTCGATTACGTTCTCCACCGGATAAATTTCCAACCTTCTTTTCTTGGTCAGTACCCTTGAAATTAAACTTCGATACGTACGACCGGGAATTCATCTTCTTGCCACCCAGGTCGATCCAGTCGTGACCTCCTGATATCTCCTGATAGACGGAATTGCCATCGGTAAGCGAATCGCGAGATTGATCTACGTAGCCCAGTTCGACGGTTTCGCCAATTCTTAAATTTCCCGTATCTGGTTTGTCTTGGCCGGTGATCATGCGGAACAAAGTAGTCTTGCCAGCACCATTGGGACCAATGACGCCGACAATACCACCGGCGGGTAGTCGGAAGGTAAGATTTTCGATCAGCACACGATCGTTGTAGGATTTGGTAACCCCTTCGGCGTGCACAACAACTTCACCAAGGTGTTTTCCGGGCGGAATTTGAAACTCAAGTTCGTCCGGTCGTTCCTCGAACTGCTGTGCTGCGAGTTGTTCATACGAGCTAATACGTGCTTTGTTCTTGGCTTGTCGAGCCCGGGGTGACATGCGGATCCACTCGAGTTCTTTATCGAGTGTCTTTTGTCTCGCTTGAGCCGATTTCTGTTCGATCACTAGCCGTTTCTGCTTTTGTTCCAGCCACGAAGTGTAGTTTCCTTCGAACGGATAGCCCGAGCCACGATCCAATTCGAGAATCCACTGAGCGACGTTGTCTAAAAAATAGCGATCGTGCGTCACGGCGACAACGGTTCCTGCGTATTGAGCAAGATGTTGCTCGAGCCAGTTGACTGCTTCGGCATCGAGGTGATTCGTTGGTTCGTCGAGTAGGAGCAAGTCTGGTTGTTGAATCAACAGCTTGCACAAAGCCACGCGACGAAGTTCACCTCCGGAAAGCTTATCGACGCTTGCATCCCCTGGCGGCAGGTTCATAACAGCCATCGACATCTCCACTTGTCGGTCGAGGTCCCACAGATTTTGTGCGTCGATGATATCTTGCAACTTGGCCATCTCGTCGCAAAGCTTTTCCATCTTCTTGTCATCGGTCACTTCGCCGAGCAAGTTAGAGATTTCGTTGAATCGATCGATGATTGCGCGCCGTGGAGCGACCGCTTCCTCAACGTTTCCTTGAACATCCTTGTTGGGATTGAGTTGCGGTTCCTGCGAGAGATAGCCGGCGGTATAACCGTTAGCAAGTCTAGCGGTACCGTCGAAATTTTTGTCGGTGCCGGCCATGATTCGCAAGAGGGTGCTTTTTCCGGCACCGTTGGATCCGAGAACGCCGATTTTGGCTCCAGGATAGAATGCGAGAAAAATGTCCTTAAGAACTTCTTTTTGACCGTGACGCTTGGTCAAGTTTTCGATTTGAAAAATATACGAACGACTCATGGCGTATTCTTATTCCCATTCAATAGTTGCTGGTGGTTTGGAGCTTATGTCGTAGCAGACTCGGTTGACGCCCTGCACTTCGTTGATAATTCGAGTTGAGATGCGAGCGAGCAAATCGTATGGCAGGTGACTCCAATCCGCCGTCATAAAATCGTCTGTGTTAACGCAGCGCACTGCAACCGCATTCTCGTACGTGCGAGCATCTCCCATAACGCCAACGCTTTGTGATTCCAGAAGTACCGCGAAGGCTTGTGAAGTTTGACGGTATAAATTGGCGTTCTTGATCTCGTTAACGACGATTGCATCGGCTTCACGAAGAACATCGAGTTTCTCTTTTGTAATGTCACCAAGACAGCGGACAGCAAGTCCAGGCCCTGGGAAAGGGTGCCGCCAGACCAAGTGTTCGGGCAGTCCCAGTTCCACACCTAGTTTTCGAACTTCGTCTTTGAACAAGTCTCGCAAAGGTTCGATCAATTCAAATCCGAGTTCCTCTGGCAGTCCACCGACGTTATGATGCAACTTGATTGTCGCAGATGGGCCATCTGCAGCCGCTCCACTTTCGATAACGTCAGGGTAAAGTGTTCCTTGGGCAAGGAACTTGGCGCCGTTGATCTTTTCGGCTTCCTCTTTGAAGCAATCGATGAACGCATGTCCTATTCGGCGGCGTTTTTCTTGTGGGTCACGG
>CAMDKL010000232.1 GCA_945900945.1 Pirellula staleyi DSM 6068 | reverse complement strand
GCGCATCTATCGACGCCACAAAACGGATGATTGAATGATCCGTAGCGTCAAACGTAAACGTTTGATTAGTCAATGGCATCGAGAGTCCCATCCCACGGCCCTTAGCGTATGCTTCCAGCAAGACCCAATATTCGAAAAAGCGAATGTGCATAAGCGACGACGGTAGAAGTTCAAGTTCGGCGTAACTTGGCGGAGAGAAATGAAGTCGTGCAATTTCTAGATGAGGAAAATCTGCGCGGATGCGTTCGGCGTCGACCCCTACTTCATTTCCGCTCGCGAAGGCAATGGCAATAAATCCGTCCGTGTGCGAAACGTTGAAGCGGACTGGATTTGGGCCGAGCGCGGCAATTTCGGGACGGCCATAGCGGTTCTGACAAAACGCGATCTCATTAGGCTCCATTGCGAGATACGCTCCAAGTGCTTGACGCAGTATTCCTCTCGCAATTACAAACCGATTCCGATCCTGTACTCGGTGAAATCTTTCCGCGCGCGCTCGCTCTGAATCGCAAAGATGAATTTCGTTATGCCGAACAAAGTCAGTATCGTCAATGTCCCCTCCTGTGACGCACCAAAGATGAAGCTCGTTGTAAGGAATGCTGGTCGGAAAATGGTTCAATATCGTCAGCGTTCTAAGGGTGATCAGTGAACAAACTAGTCATCAATCAAATCCTCAGTATCGTAATACAAACCCAGTTGCCATGGGAGCCAACCAAGTAGAAAAAGTGAAGGGAACACACATTCAAAATTGAAAGTTTGGGACAATTCACTCCTGCAACCAAGTTGGATTTTCAAACTGCGAGAAGTCAACAACTCCGTAATCCTCATGTTGCATTGCACACAGCCGGAGAAATGAACATAGATCTACAGGATTTATAGGATAATCGTCGATCCGACTTTCAGTTTGGAGAAATCACTGAGGAAATCATCGGTTGTGCATTGGAAGTCATCAAGGCTGCAAAGTCGATCGCTCCCGAGCACCAGGCCCAGATTATTAACTAACTAAAGGCAACTGGAATCGAGGTCGGCCTACTGATCCATTTTGGTAATCCGAAACTCGGAACCAAACGATTCACACGACACAAGTGAATCTGCGAGCGATTGGCAAATCTTGAGTCGTTACCACTTGCATACTTCAAGAAGGTATCATGGAGTAGTGTCGTTTCGTTTTTTCGAATTGGATAGGAGTTAAAGCATGCCATCGCCAATTGATCGTCGTCAAATGTTGACTACTGCTGCTGTAGCAGGGGTTGCATCCTGTTTCGGGTCTGTTTCAGCTCGCGAGGAGTCACCAACACTATTGCCGTCCTCCAGTTTGGATGGCGGCAAGCCAGCGGCAAAGGCCGATGTCGAGTGGCCGTTTTGGGATGCGCATGAGGAATCAGGTCTGCTGGACGTTTTGAACTCGGGCACATGGGGGAGAACGAATGGCGGTCGGCGAGTCCCTGAATTCGAAGCTGCTTTTGCAAGTCGAATGAAGGCTCGCTATTGTGTTGCAACCTCGTCAGGTACCACCGCATTGCTAACGACCATCGGCGCGCTTGGAATTGGGCCGGGCGATGAAGTGATCATGCCCCCCTATACGTTTGTCGCCACGTTCAATGCGATCACCAACAGCTACGCGTTACCGGTGTTCGTCGATAGTGACGCTGAGACCTTTCAGATCGATGGTAAGAAAGTCGAGTCCGCAGTCACTGCCAATACGAAATTGCTGTTGCCTGTCCACATCGGAGGATCGGTATGCGACCTCGACGCTATCCATTCGGTAGCCAAGGCTCGCAAAATTCCGCTGATCGAGGATGCCTGCCAAGCGCCATTGGCAGAATGGCGAGGTCAGCCCGTTGGCACAATTGGGCTAGCCGGCTGTTTTAGCTTTCAAGCCAGCAAGAATATTACGTGCGGAGAGGGCGGAGCAGTAATAACCAACGATGAGCAATTTGCGAACCTCTGCTACAACTTCCACACGCCTGGCGGCGGGAAGCCTGGCGCTAGTTTAGGGCGTGGCTCCAATTTTCGCATCACTGAATTTCAAGCTGCTTTATTACTTGCCCAGATGTTGCGTTTCGAAGAACAAGCCAAGTTGCGAGATGCAAACGCTGCTTACTTAACGGAGTTACTTCAAAATATTCCTGGAGTCTCGCCTGCCAAACTTGCAAGCGGTAGCACTCGCAGCGCATGGCATTTGTACATGTTTCGTTATGACCCAAAACAGTTTGCCAACATGCCACGAGCGACCCTCTTTAAAGAACTTTCCAAAGAGGGAGTCTCAGCCAGCTCTGGCTATTCGAGACTCAATCGCTCTGCTCATGTTGAAGCGTTGTCAACGAACCCACACTATCAACGAATCTACGGCAAGGATTTTATGTCGCGTTGGTTCGAGGCAAATCAATGCCCCGTCAACGATCGATTGTGCGAAGAGGCGATCTGGTTTTCACAGACCAAACTACTGGGAACGCGTGCAAGCATGGAACAAATTGCAAATGCGATTGCGACGATTCAGAAACGAGTGGCTTAATCAATTTGGTTCGCTGAATCGGGTGGAGTCTCCAGCTTTGTTACAACTACATTGTAATTTCCGGGCTGCGCGCCTCGAGAGTCCAGCGTATATAAATCGTAATTTCCATCCGCCTTGGATATTGCCGTCGCGGGTCGCTCCGTCCCTCGGCCGACGAATGAGATCGTTGCTCCGCTCACGGGCTTACCTTCGTACGTTATCCTGCCGCTAACTGGATAGAGCCCAGGTATACCACCGACGGCACATCCAGCAATCGCGGCGAACGAAATTGCCAACAGGAATGCAATTCTTCCGCCGCCCACATGCAAATGCAATTTGGAAATGCACCTCATATCCACCTGATCTCCTATGGATCTCCCATTACAGAATTCACCGCCAGTTAGCTGCTGTTTCACCGCCTGAAACGCTGAGATATTTCCTGAAATGTATTTCTTCCCGCGGGCCATAGCCAAGCACAACGTAGGGTCGTTTGAAATCGAGGCTGCAGAAATAGAGTACACAGCCAAGCCGATAACTGTTCTTGGTTCGAGCGTCGCGTGACCGCCTGCTGTAGATCCACCATCTCCATGTCCCTTCTCACCAACTGCGATAGTATGGGTGGCTCCCTCTGTAATGTCACTAAAGCTTTTGTGCGATCCCCTGCCAATACAATTTGGAAAAGTCGTTGAACCGATAGAGCCATATTGAAACATACCATTGGTCGCACCCTGCCAATTGTTGACGACCGTTGTTCCCATCGAAAAATGGTAAGACCGCAGTGGTTGATTAGTGTAACGGGCATTTGACGCTTCTAGAGTAGCGCTCGAGGTCTGCTCGAGATAGGGCAACATAGTCACAATGCCGTGATAATCGCCGCATCGGTTCGACGGATTATTTCTACCTCCGCGAAGGTAAGGAAACTTCTTTGCTGCGTCATGATAGTTGTGCAATGCCAACCCAATCTGCTTCAGGTTGTTGCTGCACTGCATCTTGCGGGCCGCCTCCCGTGCCGCTTGAACCGCGGGAAATAGCGGTCCCACCAAAATGCCGATGATGGCGATGACTACCAACAATTCAACCAGCGTGAAACCGAGTTTCTTGCGAGCGAAAGTGACGCGACTTTGCTCCGTCATAGCCCTTCCTTCCCATTCGAGTTTGCCGCGGAGGTTTGATGAAAATAATCTACACGAAGCCAATAATGAGAATGCGATTCAGATTCGACAATAGAAATTTGTATTAACCAAACCGAACTATGAAAATTCCAACGCGGTTCTGTGAAGCACGCTAACGCTTTGAATGCAATCTTTTTCTAGAAGTTTCGTGACAATCTCCCAGCGAAACCAGAACCTTGCGGACCTATAATGGATCAGAAAACGTACAACAGTATGACAAAGAACGATACTTCGCGGTAAACACTGGCATACCATTAGGTGGGCTCTATTCTTTCCAACAGGCGAAAATACTGGCGGGGACAGTGGCAATGCGAGAGCTAATGTTCGCCTGCGGACCGAGCCGCTGGCCCATTTTTGTTGATACGCTATGCTGTTTGCAGCACGGTGATCACCTGTCAAACGATTCAAGTCTTTCGCATTATTGCCAGAAGGGACGCGGCCTCTCATGACCCATCAATACCTCTCGCGGATCGAAAATTTACTCGACCCAGCGGGTAACATTCTCTTGAACATGGACTACGTCGAGGCAGAAAAGCGAGTATGGTCGGGCGATGACAAGCTCGTTGGAGGGATCGACGGTCAATTTGCCATCATGGTTGCCAGTGGAAAGACGGTACGAATGGCGAGATCCATTGGACGCCCGCTTCGTTATTTCTTGGCAAAGCTAGTTGATGGCCCCTGTTTAATTGTCGCCGAGAGAATGGATGAAATCTTAAAGCGACTCACCGAAATGGGAATCGCCGACCAGTTCCATCCTTCCTATACACGAATGGTCCCCGCTCACCACATTGTTCAAATCGAGTTGCTGGGCTGTCCTGATCCCAATCCCAATTACCAACGGTTTTTCACACCCGAGCGCAATTTGCTTCCAGCCGACCTAGCAGTCATTGGCGAACAATACGTTGCCAGACTTTCACAAGAATGCGAACTGTGGCTCGATACAATCCCCACAGCCGAACCCATCGGAGTCTTGTTCTCGGGGGGCATCGATTCCGGTGCTGTATTGATCGCAATTTTTGACCGCTTGCTCAAACGGGGTGAGTCACCTGCCCGCCTTAAAGCTTTTACGCTTCGGATCGACCATTCTGCAAGCGATGCGACCCAAGCGCAGCAATTTGTTCGACAATGCGGAATGGAAGAGATCTTGGAAATTGTCGACTGCAACAGCCGTTCGCTGGACTGGCGTGAGACGGTACGCGTTCTCGAAGACTACAAACCGCTCGATGTCCAAAGCGGCACGATGGCGATGGCCCTTTGTCGCGAAATTCGTCGGCGTTACCCAAACTGGAAACACCTTGCAGACGGTGACGGTGGAGACGAGAATCTTAAGGACTATCCAATCGAAGAGAATCCAGAACTTTCCATTCGAAGCGTGCTTAATAACCTGATGCTCTATCAAGAGGGTTGGGGCATTCATGCCATTAAGCATTCGCTAACCTACAGCGGTGGACAGAGTCGCGGACACATTCGCACCAGTGCTCCAGCCTCTCATTTTGGATTTTCTGGATTTAGCCCCTTTGCGTTGCCTCGCGTTATCGAAATCTCAGAATCGATTCCCTTTATCGAATTAACCGATTGGGATCATCGCAAACTATATGAACTGAAAGGCGAAGTAATTCGACGTGGTGTCCAGTCCGTTTGCAATATCGATATGCCGATTTTTGAAAAGCGAAGGTTTCAGCATGGCGCAATCGACAAGCAGCAGTTCTTAGAAATGTTTCCCAAAGACGAAGCGGATTACCGTTTCGAATTTTTGAGTGCATACCAGCCACTTCGATGAACGATCTATGTCGGAATCGGCCATGAAATCGCTCAGGCTCCAAATGGAATCGCTGCGCCCCGCAACGGACCGTCCATCACCCTGGTCTGTCCCGAAAATCCTCCGTTCCGTTGAGCCCGACGGACGAGGGAGCGAAGTAGATACTACGACAGTATTCTTAACAGGCGCTGAATGCCCGTTCCGTTGCACCATGTGCGATCTTTGGCAGTATACTTCGTGGGAGGAGACGCCAGTCGGGGCAATTCCATTTCAGTTGAGCCAAGTCTTGACTACGGAGGATTCCGTCAAACGCCAGTGGCTAAAGCTTTACAACGCGAGCAATTTTTTTGACTCCCGATCGGTCCCGCAAGGCGATCTTGGCGCTATTGCCGAAACCTGCTCTCGCTTTGAGCGTGTCATCGTCGAAAACCATCCACGGTTTTGCGATGGTCGAATGCAGTCGTTTGCCCAAGCCATTCGTGGCCAGCTCGAAGTTGCAATGGGCTTGGAAACGATCCATCCTCATGCAGCTGCGGCTATGAACAAAGGAATGTCCCTCGAAGATTTTGATAAAGCGGTAGAAAGATGCCTCGGTCTCGGGATCGATGTCCGCGTTTTCGTCTTGCTTCATCCGCCAGGCATTGCAATCGACGAATCGATCGCATGGACTTGGAAAACCGTTGCCTATGCTTTTGAACGTCATGTCCGTCATGTCAGCATTATTCCCGTTCGCACAGGAAATGGTTGGATAGATCGTCTCATTAGTGCGGGAGAGTACCAACTGCCGACCGTTGGAATGGTGCGAGGTCTTCTCGCGTGCTATGGAGATGGCGATTGGCGGGTTCCCATGTCGAGTGTCCTTGAATTCGACTTATGGGACTGGGAAAACCTCAGCGGAGGCTGTGCAGTTTGCCGAAGGACTTTGAAGGAACACTTGGCAAGATGCAATCGCAATCAAGAGTTTTTAACATTTAACGCAAGCAAGATCGATTGTGAGTGCCTTGTTTGATGCGGTAATTATTGGCTCCGGTTTTTCTGGTAGCATCCTTGGTCAAATCCTTGCCCGATCAGGTTGGCGCATTGTAATCGTGGATCGGGCGAAACATCCCCGGTTTGCGATCGGTGAATCCTCGACGCCCACGGCCGATTTCCTGTTGGCTTATCTCGCGGACCGTTGGGGGATACCAGAACTCCGTCCACTTTCTGCCTGGGGGACTTGGAAGGAGTCGTATCCGCAAATTGCGTGCGGAAAGAAACGCGGATTCACTTATTTTGCTCATTCACCAGATCAGTTGTTTTACGATTGCCCACAGCACTCCCATTCACTCATGGTGGCGGCTTCGCAGTCCGACTATTGGAGCGATACTCATTGGCTTCGCAGCGACGTCGATGCGTTCCTTGCTCGTCAATGCGTCGCTAGCGGTTGCGAATTATTGGAAAGCGCCAAAATTGAGGATGTTCGCCGGGATGGAGATCATTGGAAAATTCGAATTGCGCAGGAAGCGATTGCGGATGAAACACGCGAATGGAAAGCCCGATGGCTGATCGATGCGGGGGGTGGCGGTGATTTTTCGGAGCGATGGTTGGGGAATCGACGCGATGATGCGTGGATGAAGACGAAGACGGGTTCGATTTTTGGCCACTTTCAAAATGTCGAGGGATTTGGCTCGCTAAGTAGTCAAGCACCTGCTAGCGATCCGGTAGCCGGATTTCATGTTGACGATTCAGCCCAGCATCATGTCACCGAAGATGGATGGATGTGGATGCTGCGTTTCGATAATGGTGTTACCAGTGTTGGTATCGTGCAACCGACGGAGCGTTGGAAACCGATCGAAACACGCGATGATGCCGCAATGGCTTGGAAGCAATGGGTTAGTAAGTACCCGTCCCTGAGTCAAATGCTCTCTAAGGCAAAAGCTGTCGAAAACAATTCCAATGGGTTGCGTTGGAGCAATCGGCTAAGCCGCTGTCGGCAACGCGCGGTGGGCGATGGTTGGGTTCTCCTGCCCACTGCTTATGGCTTCGTCGACCCTTTGCACAGCTCGGGGATCGCACATGCACTCAGCGGTGTGCTTCGACTTGCGGAGCTTTTGGTAAAAGAGGGTTCGGTCGACAAAGGGACTTCATCGAGGTGGGT
Source organism: Pirellula staleyi DSM 6068 (assembly GCA_945900945.1). Taxonomy (GTDB): domain Bacteria; phylum Planctomycetota; class Planctomycetia; order Pirellulales; family Pirellulaceae; genus JBKCUI01. The sequence continues at coordinate 539 of CAMDKL010000232.1, read as the reverse complement.
AGCATACGATCGCCAACTTCGCCGCGAAGTCGAATGGATTGATTTGCTAGTTGGTGGTTGCTATCGTTCACTACCTTCCTACGCAACTTTTTGTGCCTTCGCAAGCTGGTATTTTGTTTCAGCTATCCAATTTGAACGGGTCATGGCTTCGGATCCCAGCCGATGGATTGACGGTTACCTGTCGTGTGATAACGAAGTGCTACAAAAAAAAACAATGGAATCATTTGATCAACTATCGCAACAAGATGAGGCTGCCAATGTGAAGTCGATTCGCGAAGGCATTCATATTTGGAACGATGTTGGTCTTTTGGATCGGGAACGAGGCCAGCGAATACCGCACACCGCGCCGCCCAAATACGCTCGATAATCGGCTACCGAGAAACGGGTTATTTACATGTAAGTAAGCACGTATGCATAAGTTTTCGAACAAAATGAATGAACATGGATGGACAAGATGTACAGGATGATTTCAATTCGCTGATAGATTCACTTGTGTCGTGTGAATCGTTTGGTTTCGAGTTTCGGATTGCCAAAATGGA
>CAMDKL010000231.1 GCA_945900945.1 Pirellula staleyi DSM 6068 | reverse complement strand
CAGATATTACTGACCCACGCAGAAAAAGAGGCACTTGCCGCTGGGATAAAGCAGGACCTCGCCGCCAAAGAACTTGCGAACGCCTCGAGCGAAGTTGAGGTCGAGGATGTCGACGTCGACGTCGCCGATGATGAGCTCTACTCAGAGGCGACCGTTGACTTCGTCACCGCTTTGGCATCGCACACAACCGACAAGTTGTGGCACCAGCAGAATCGTGATCGGTACCAGCAAGTGCTGCGAGCGCCTACATCGATTTTAGTCGAGTCCCTTCGCGCTAATTGTATTTCCGAACTTGATTCAGACGTTGCCAACACAACGCACAATATATCGGTATTAAAGAAGAACGACTTTGGCCGTGGAGGATTTTACCCGCATTACTGGGCTGCTTTTTACGATCCTGCATCGGGATCAAAAACCAAAAGTTGCCAGTTATTTCTAGGTCTACTTGGTTCAGAGCATCTGTTTCGATACGGTTTCGCATTCGGAAATTACTGCGCGAGCTATGTCCAGAATCTTCACAAAGCCTTCTCGGCCAATACAGCGCGCGTTTGCGAATACCTGGCCACCGCGCCGCCGGGAGTAACCATCACGATCTCTGGTGTCGACGAACAAACAAGCATGGACGTAGACAGATTCACCTCGTTGCTGGCTCAAAGCAGCGAGAATGCGGAGGGCCTGACTGGCTCTCAGCCCATCCGCATCTTTTGCGAATTCTCGCTGGATGAACTGCCACGGCGAGCCCCTGGACTGACGGAGGAGATCGGTGATTTCTTCCGCTGGTTGTGGCCATTTTTTCAAGCCGCACGAACGGGCCGCTGGCTCGTTAATGGTGCCCAGCCGCCTCCTCAAGATGATGAACTCGATTCGGATTTTGTCGACGAAGATGCGCCAAGAACGCTTGCAGAGCTGAGCGAACGGTCTTCGCTGCCGATCGACAAGCTGAATCAAATTGAAGAGTCCCTTCTTACCAAGCAGCAAATCGTCTTCAACGGTCCTCCAGGAACTAGCAAGACCTACCTTGCTCAGCTGTTCGCTCGCTATTTTGTCGTCGAAAAGGATCACCATTCTCAAGGCACGCATACAGTGGTGTTCATGCATGCAAACTGGGGGTATGAAGACTTCTTCGAGGGAATTCGACCAGTTCCACAGGACGGTACGCTCAACTACGAAACTCGACTCGGTTGCTTCTTGAAATGGATCGAATCGCTGCGCAGCTTGCGTTCGGATGCAAGGCATGTCATGGTGATCGATGAGATCAATCGTTGCGATACCGCGGCTGTTCTCGGTGAACTATTGCAGCTGTTTGAGTATCGAGGGCGCCCTGTCGAACTGCTCTCGGGACGCAAGTTCCGACTACCAAGCAACGTGTACATTATCGGAACGATGAACAGTGCTGATCGTTCCATCGGTCGGATGGACCTCGCACTTCGAAGGCGGTTTCTGTGGTTGGATCTCTTCCCGGACTATGAAGTGCTGCAAAAATGGCTTGGTAAGAGCGGCAACAATCCTTGCAACTTCTCGTCCCATGTATTGCGACAATGCAATAAGCTTTTAGAAGAGCAAGGGATTCAACCCGATCAGCAAATCGGTCACGCATTGTTCATGATCCAAACGTTTGGCAACGAATCCCAAGCTTCACAAGACAAGCCGCTGGTGGCTGAAGCCTTGCGGCGCATCGTTCTGTACTCCGTCGTGCCGTACGTGAAGGAGCTTTGCATGATGCAGCTTGGCCGTGTCAATGCGATCCTCGTGGCGAAGATCCAGCAAACATTGTTGTCATGTTTGAATGACGCCGAAGTAACGCCAGGTAACAACGGAGAGGAGCCGGGTGCTTCTTGACGAGTATTCTCTATCCAAGCTTGCCGGCAAAAACTGATTGTGACATCGTCTGTGACGAGTTGGGCACTCATAAGGCTCGTCAGTGGCAAGGCACGCGCGAGGAACTCGGTGACGACTGGGGCGCCATCCTGCATCACCATGAGCAGAAACGTATTCATCTCCAAGTTTCTGGTTTGCAAGTCACACTATCAGGGATTGACCGTGTTGGTTTGATCGTTTTGCCGAGCGGTCGTCGAATTGTCTTGAAGTCCAAGATCAGTGGTACCACGCTCATTGAATGGCTAATTTACCTAGACGAGTTCCCCGATTTACAGTCCTGGGCGCCACTTGGAAATGTCGTGCAGAGCGACAGTTGGCAGAAGGTACTCGCACGTTTATTCTTGTGGGAGTTGCAGGCCTTGACTCGCAATCATCTGCGAAAGGGTTACGTTGCAGTTGCAGTCAAATCGTCCACTGTTAAAGGCCGCATTGACTGGAACAAGACCGCCAGCAAGCCGTGGCAACTCCCTCGGCTAACGCAAGTCGTTCGCGAACGAAGATTCGATATGCCTGCCAATCAGATGCTTGCAGCGGCGCTCAATCGCGTGGTTTTGTTTCAGCGGGAGCTAGAGGAAGCTGACCTCGCAGTTTTTTCACGCTTGCGTCATGAGTGGTCGGAGATTGCCAACCCGAATATCGATAGGCATCAGGTCATTCATACCAGTTTGCTCGCGCCGCCTGATGGCTATCGTCTTGCTCTGCAGCTTGCAAGCCTGCTGCTAATCGGAGCCACTATCGACTCGGAATCAGGATCGGGTGGCGAGTCGTTCACACTTTCGCTTTCGCGTATCTGGGAAGTCGCCTTAAAACAAATGTGCCAGGAGCTCAGTGCATCAAGTGGCTGGAGGGTTGCAGAAGGAAACCAGGGCATCAGGCCCTGGGATGACGCGATTGGGATTGATGATCCCTATCGCTGCATGCGAGCTGACATGTTGCTCACAAGAGGCCAGAGTCGCTGGGAGCTCGATGCAAAATACAAACGTGACTTTGGCGACGAAAGCCGCAACGATCGCTTCCAAATGTGCGCCTACGTTATTGGGTTTCGAGCCACTCGCGCGACGCTGGTTTATCCTGATCCAGGCCTACAGACAACGACTCATCGCTTCTTACTCAGTGAGCAAATCGGCGACACACAAATCCAAATCGACTCCATTGCCCTCCCCATGGCCCACGGCCCGAGTGAGTGCAAACGCGTGCTCAAGAGTATACTCGCCCCCGCCATGTGTTCAGAGACAGTCGAATCCACAGCAATATCCACACAATCGCTTGAGCTTCCTTCCTACACGAGGTAACTGTGTGGTCGTAGACGACGGCCAGCGGTGATCCTGGCGTCAGAGCAACGACTCAAGGAAGCATAACATGAAACAGTGGTGGGAATCAGACGCGATTGAAGATGCCGATGCACCCAAGCGCGTGCGAGCAATCGCCTACTATCGACATTCGGCACAAGATCGACAAGAGAATTCCATTCCCATCCAGCAGGATCAGGTGCGTGAATGGGCGGAAAAAAACGGTGTTGAAATAATTCACGAATTCTCCGATGCTGGGAAGTCGGGACTCAACAGCGAGGATCGTCCTGCCTTCACCGAGATGATGGAACAATGGGTTACCAAACGAACGGACTTCGCTTACATCCTGTGTCTCGATGTAAGTCGCTGGGGCCGGTTCCAAGATCTTGATCTCTCGGCTCAGTTTAGCGCCCAATGTAAGAAGCATCGCAAGCAGGTAATTTACACCAGCATTGGTAAACCGCGCGAGGACGATCCGCTTTATCCTGTGTACGTCCAATTCGAACGCTTCCGAGCTGCCCAGTACAGTCGCGAGCTTAGCGATAAGGTCTGGCGTGGATGCGTCAAAATTGTGGAACAAGGATATTGGGCTGGTGGACCTCCACCCTACGCAACTCAGCGCTTGCTACTCGATGAAAAACGGGAACCGCTACAGAAACTGAATCCCGGCCAGCGAAAGGGGATTCAGAATCAGCGGGTGACGCTTGTTGAAGGGGATCCGGCTCAGGTTGCAACCGTCCAACGCATCTTCCACGAGTTTGTTGAGGATGGACACTCGGAGTACAAAATCGCCGAAGGACTCAATAAGGATGGAGTCGTTTCGCCTGGCGGAAGGCGTTGGGGAGCTGGTTCGGTCCTTTCCCGCATCCGCAATGAAACCTATCTCGGAACGCTCCTTTACAACAAGACAAGTAAGAAGCTCAAGACTCCGATGGTCCACAACCCGGTCGAGAAATGGATTCGGACTCCGGAGGCGTTCGAGGGGATCATTAGCGACGTGCTGTTTGCTCGAGCTCAGGAGATTCTGGAGGAGCGGCGACGTAGGTATGACCCCGATCGCATGCTCATTCAACTCCAATCGCTGTACAAACAGTTTGGAATGGCGCGGTCTTCGCTCACACGAGTGCAAGAGGAGATGCTGCCTGCGTCGAGCTACGCCCGGCAATTCGGATCCTGGGACCAGGCTTTTCAGCAACTGCATAAAGAGCACCTTCAACGTGCCAAGGAACTAGTGCATGAAAGATTATGCAAGCAGATCCCGGATGTACTTGCCTACTCCGATTTCTTTGTCCTAGACCGGAAGCTGTCTGTGGCCATCCAACCGGCCGTCCCGATTCCCAGCGGCTACACGGCCTACTGGCCAATCGAACCCGATTCTCGCAATGTCATCGATATCACGCTAGGTGTTCTGCTTTCGGATCCAACTGAGTTGGAAATCCTCGGTTACGTCGTCCTCCCACGTGGGATGGCTGGGTCGGAAGCCTGGCGAATCAGTTCCAACTCTGTCCGGACGGAATTGTTCGGGCGCACAGATTTAGCGTTTTTGAAGAGTTTCCTATAAGTAAGTTTCCCCTTTAGAAAGACAGTCTATGGATGCCGAAATCGTACCGTTTAAGGCTCGCCGTTATGAAGCGATTCCGATCACAAAGATCAAGGTTATCAACTCGCGAAACCGTGATCAAGAACAATTCGAAATGAACGTTGGGAGTATTAAGCAAAATGGAATGCTTAAGCCCGTCCGAGTCAATGACAAGTTTATTAGCCGCTCTGGCTTGTACGAACTGATTTGTGGCGAGGGACGACTCACTGCCCACCAGAAGCTGGGACACGAGACTATTGTGGCCGAAGTCGTCACTTGCGATCGCAAGGAAGCCTACCTGCAATCGCTGATCGAGAACATCGCCAGAACGAAACCGGACAGTATGGATTTCGCAAGGGAGATTAAGAGGCTCTATGACGAGGGTTGGTCCTTTTCACAGTTGGCTGGGATTACATGCAAATCAGAGTGCTATGTCCGCGACTACATACGTTTGGTCGAGCAGGGGGAAGAGCGACTGATCCACGGTGTCGAGCAAGGGGTGTTTCCAATCAGGTTTGCGATCCAGGTCGCCAGTACCGAGGACAGCGCGCTACAGAACATCTTGATGGACGCCTTTGATGAAGGCTTGGTTACTACGAACAACTTTTCACAGGCGCGCCGGATTATCGCCGCTCGAGCTCGCGACCCCAAGTCTCGGAGTGCTGCGAAATATACCGTCAACCAACTGAAAACAGACATTGAGGATGCGACCCGTGCCAAATCCTCCTATGTCCGAGAAGCGAAGTCGAAAGAAAATCGATTCATCACGCTACTCAATAGTGTCAACGCACTGTGGAAGGATGTCGACCTTCACCAGATACTCCGCGAGGAGAAGCTTTTCGATCGACCTGTTTTAGGAGGAGAATTTCATTATGAGTCACAATAGCCCAGAAAATGGAAAACTAGTCGACGGTTTGGATATTCCGATCGTCAAATTGGTTCCGAGAACTGAACGGGTGGTTAGCGCGAAATACCTCAAGCGAATCGAAGCTAGCATGCGAGCGGTAGGAATGCTTGACCCCTTCGTCGTCTTTCCACAGGGTGATAGCTACGAGATCCTTGACGGATGCCTGCGGTACCGGATCCTTCTTGAAATGGGAGTGGAAACGGTCCCATGCTTGATTCGCGATCAACGGGAAGCTTTCACTTGCCACAAGATGGTGAACCATATTAGCGCCTCCCAAGAAATGAAGATGATTCGCAAATCGCTCGAGGAACTTGATGAGAAGACCATTGCGAGCGCCTTGGGGATGGTGGGAATCGCACACCGGTTGAATCTTAATCTTTTGAACAAGCTCGATCCAATGGTCGTAAAGGCTTTCGACGCCTGCAAGCTAAACCTACTGTGTGCGAAGGAGTTTGCACATGTCAAACCCGAGCGTCAAGCGGAGATTCTAAAGCTGATGGAATCCTGCAACGACTATAGCGTAACTTTCGCTCGGGGGATGGTTTTAAAGACGGCGGTAGCCAAACGAACCAAGTCGAATGGTGCGCGGTCGCCATGGGCGCAGGCCGATGAGAAGAAGAACGACTTGCTTAAGACGCTGCGAGAAGCCGAACAGCAGCAGGATTTTTACACTGGGTTGTATCGGCAGTATACGACGAACCTGTTGAAACTAGTGATCTACGTTAGATCGATGATTGCCAACGCGAGAATCAAAAAGTACTTGGTTGAACGGCATCCGCACCTGTTGGAAATGTTCGAGCAAATTATTATTAGCACGGAGCGATAGCATGGCCCCACGCAAGTGGACACGGGAAGTCGTGATCGAACGCATTCAATCGCACCATCAACAAGGAATGCCACTTGGAAAGATTCGTTGTTACGACAGTAGGCTGTGCATGGTTAGCATTTCACTATTTGGAAGTTGGCGAGCGGCACTAGAGGCAGCCGGTTTTCAGTCGGTGCAACAAAAGTGGTCACGAGAACGGATTCTCAAAGAATTGAAGGAGGAACATTCAAAGAGTTTATCTAACAATGGCTGCCACCAGCGACGAGATTTACGTTTTGCGAGGGCCATCCTTCGCCATTTCGGAAGTCGCCATGCGGCGCTTATTGCTGCCGGAATTACTCCTAAACGCCGTCCAAGAGTAAGAAGGTCGTGGACTCCAGCAGAAGTTATCGCGGCAATCGTAGCACATCACGAGCAAGGCTTGCCACTGGTCAATGTTAAGAAATGCGATGTCACACTAGTTAATGCCGCCCGCAAAACCTTTGGAGGATGGCATAAGGCTAAGGTGGCAGCCGGGTTGGCCTGCAACAATCCGCAAATGCCAACTCGCGATGAGATAATCTGCAATCTGCAATCGCGACACCAACGAGGAGAATCTTTGTTTGGACTTTCGCAATCCGAGGCGATATTTTATCGTTCCATTTTGTCGCGATTCGGCGGTTTAAACAACGCTTTAACCGCTGCCGGGATTCCAACTCAATTACCGCAGCGTTGGAATAAGCGATCGGTTATCGAAGCAATAAGATTCCGCCACATGAAAGGCTCTGACCTATCAACCGCGTGGAAGGATGATAAGCAGCTATTTAACGCCGCCAGCAATCACTTTGGTGGCTGGAAATCGGCTGTTAAGGCAGCGGGCGTAAGAGTAAAAAAACACGAAAAGTGGACAAAGGAGCGCGTGCTAGAGGCATTGCGAAGAACTTATCACGGCCAATCTTTCAATGAAGTCGATCTGAGCCTAGTTGGTGCGGCAAATCGCTGCTTCGGTGGCTTCTACATTGCAGTGGAAGCTGCTGGTCTAGACCTCCCACGTAGGAAATGGTCCAGGCAGCGAATCATTCGGCTGATACAAGAATATTATGTCCAAGGACACAGGCTCGGAACTAGTGGTTTCGGGGAAAAGTTATTTGCTGCGAACGCCAAGCGATATTTTGGATCCTGGCGAGAAGCAGTTGCGGCAGCTGGACTCGAGTCTCGAATGCCACCTCCGCTCACAAAGCGGACCTGGTCGGAGGAGGGTGTGCTAGAAGCAATTCGTTCTTTTTTCGAATCGGGTGGGAAAGCCTCCAAAGCGAGAGAGGATTGGGGAATGTACTCCTTCGCTAAAAAGCACTTTGGCTCCTGGCGAGCGGCTGTTCTTGCAGCTGGGTGTAAAGCCGCTCAACGCAGCTGGACACGAGACATTGTTATACACGAGATTCAAGAACGCCATCGGCGCAACCAACCATTAACCTGCGTTGTTAATAAGGAGGATAGTCCGTCCCATTCAGGGCAGCCCGCTTCCCATGCCGGATCTAAACATCCGGTGTTAGGCGTCCCTGGTTGGTAGGGCGTCGCAGAAAGTAGTTGTACGTCTGCCTCTTTGGGTGGGGCCGGTCCATTGCGATCGACTTCAAAGTAGT
>CAMDKL010000230.1 GCA_945900945.1 Pirellula staleyi DSM 6068 | reverse complement strand
GTGTCGCTGGTCGGCAATTCCTCAGTCAACCGCCGAAAGTAATGCTCAGCACTAACAGCGTCCCCTTTGCCATCGCTGACAATCGCCAGCTTCAGAATCACGCCAGGGTCTTCGGGCCACACCTTCAGTATGGCTTGCAACTCGTGGAGGGCGGGATCCCAATTTCTTTGTTGGATGTAGGCTTGTAACAAAACCATGCGCAAGCGGACATCGTCAGGGTGCAACTGCACGGCCCTCTGAATCACCTGGATGCTTTGTTGTTTCTCATCTGGTGTTAGCTTCTTCTTTAGTTCTTGCTCCTCGCGACGCAAGTTTGCCAACCGCTCGGCCGCTCCCATCTGTTCGGAAAATGGAGGGCCCAATACGGTGCCGACCATATTGGAAACGGAAAAGAGCCGCGCGACGTCCGCATAAGAGAAAGAGCCGAATTCATTCTTTCCACTATTTATTGACGAGACGAACCTTGTTAACTTGTTAGCTTGTCTCCGTTAGGTTAGTGCTTGCACAAGTATAGGAAGTTACTTTCATGAGCTACGCATCGCGACGCCAATTCTTGCGAACTTCAGTTTTTGGGACAGTGGCAGCATCTCAGTTCACATCGGCCATTCGGGCGAACGATTTGGCGAGTTCGCCAGACGACGCAAGCGACGGTTCCTCAAACAGTATCGCAATATTGAACCTCTACGCGAAGCCGGCTTGTCGTTGCATTTGACGCTGGGTAATCACGACAATCGCGATGAGTTCTTTCGTGCTTTCAATGATTTCCCAAGCATAACGAAGTTTAGGGATCATCGACACAACGACGTGATTGAGCTTCCACAGGCGCGCTTGTTACTACTGGATTCCCTGAAAAACACGCCTGCGGCACCTGGACTGCTCGGCGGGGAACAGATTGATTGGCTGCTTAAGGAAGCCGATTCCGATTTAAAGAAACCGGTCGTTGTGGTGGCGCATCATAACCCACGGTTAGGCGGCGATCCTACTGGCGCCAGCCGCAGAAAGTGAGCTGAACATTTTCTTGAGTTTCTCGAAATCTTAATTTTGACTTAACGGTTGTGCGCGAGGAGCTGGATTCGTTGGTGGTTGGAAAATCCCACCCGTTAACTTTCTAAGGAAGAACCAATCATGCGCATGAATTTACGTTCTGCATTCACTCTAGTTGAGCTGTTGGTGGTGATTGCGATCATCGGCATCTTGGTAGGTCTGCTGCTACCTGCCGTACAGGCGGCTCGCGAGGCGGCGAGGCGCATGCAGTGCTCCAACAATTTGAAACAACTTGGACTGGCTCAGCACAACTATGTTGACACCTTCAAGAAGTTCGCACCTGGCGGACTTGAGATGATCGTAGACTGGGTGCCGTTGGCATATCGCGGCAGCCATTTGCTCAAACTGATGCCCTTCATGGAACAGAACAATATCTACAGCCAAGTCAATTTCGCCGGACTCATCAACGGCCTTCCAAACGCAACTGTCTCGCCGAGAAACCAACGGCTGTCCGATGGGCGGTTGCTGCGAGATGTGATAATGCCTGGGTTGGTTTGTCCATCCGATCCGGCTGGGGGGCGTCATCCGACCAGTAATTGGGCGATGTCCAATTACACCGCTTCGATGGGCAGTCAGTATATGTTTTCCAGCAATGGCTGCCAGGAATACAACAGACCCAACGGAACTCGGGGTCACGGAACAACCGCCAATGGGTCCGAGGTTTCCGGGATCATCTCGCGGTTGCACTGGTCGGCAGGCATCGGCGAGCTAACCGATGGTACCAGCAATACCATTTTGATGGGTGAGATTCGCCCGCTGTGCGGCGACTACACAATGAGGTCGTGGGTCGACGACGATGCTTTTTGGGTCGGAACTTTGGGACCGATTAACTATGCGACATGTCCGGGTGAACCCGGTTACAACGCGGGTCCTGGATGCAATGGGATCACCTCTCGCCCGTGCAGTCAAGCGTTCAAATCGAAGCACGTAGGTGGTGCGCAGTTTACCTTGGGCGACGGTTCGGTCAGATTTATTCAGCAAACGATTTCGTGGGATGTGTATCAGAACTTGGGGGGGCGAAATGATGGCAAAGTCATTGGCGATTTCTAAGCTGCAAATCGTGGCAATATGGTTCTCGGCTTTGGTCACACTCGTCGGATGCGGGGCGGATTCGAATATGCGCCCCGTCACCGGCGAGGTGGTGTTCAAGGGCAAACCAGTGGCCGATGCCAAAGTGATGTTTATGAGTCCCGCGTCGGCCCGAACCGCTAGTGGTCAGACTAACCCAGCGGGTGAGTTCGCTCTAACCACGTTCGAAGACAAGGACGGAGCGGTGATCGGCGAACACAGGGTGGCAGTTAGCATCTTCACCGACGAGGCTGTTTCCAAGATGAGCCTAGCCGATCAAGAAGCACTCGGACGAGGCTTGTATAAGTCTGGGCTCGGCGGAGTTCCTCCTCGATATGCTGCGCATGCCACATCGGGTCTTACTGCAGTCGTTGAAGCCCGCGGTAAGAACCATTTTCGCTTCGAGCTAACTGATTAGAAATCCGAAACTCAAGATATCGTCGAATGCAGATGACCAAGCTGATTCCAATACTGCTACTTTCTTTGGCCATAGGCTGCACTTCCGGTAGTCCGGTAAGCGATGTGTCGCCAATGTCAACTGCCCACGAGATGCTAGAGGAAATTGCTAACTCTGGCGTCATCGGAAACCAGGCAATTGAGATTGAGGCAGTGCTCGAGAAAATGAAACAGACAGATGGTGCCAAGGCCACTCAATTAATAAAGCAGTTCAACTATCTAAAGGGCCTGAAGGACGTGGAGAAAATTAAGGCCGCCGCCGGTAATATTGCCGCTCAGTTGTAATCGTAGTAGTGTTGATCCTTCCGCTTGCTCGCCAGAGTCCCAAGACAAGCTCTCAAGTAATTCATGATTCGCTAATCATAACTTCATACTTGGCGCTTATCATTCTCTGCTTCGCCTTCATGGACCGAGCTTTTCGAAGCATTTCACGGCGAATCGATCCAACCCATCCTACTCAAACGGTCTTTCAGGTGACACTATGTCGATGAGATTGTTCAAACTGATAAATACAGCGAGCGTTGTCTTATGCTCCTTTGTTTTGCAACCAGTTTACGGTCATGACGGTGACAAAGCGCACTCACACGGTGTTCGAGCGGTCAAACCGGCCGAGATGTATCAGCCTACACCGAACCCGGACAGAATTATTTTGACTTGGGCAGGTGATCCGAAGACGACTCAGGCGGTGACTTGGCGGACATCCACCGAAGTTACTGTTGGATTCGCTGAGTTAGCCATCGCTGGAGGTGGGCCGGATTTCGCAGTCCTTTCAGAAACCTACCAAGCCACGTCGACAGCTTTAAAAACGGACATCAACACCGCCCATTTCCACAGTGTTCAATTCAAAGGGCTCAAACCGGGCACGAAGTACGCTTATCGAGTCGGCGACAAAACGAATTGGAGCGAGTGGTTTCATTTTTCGACAGAAAAGGATTCCGCTGAACCGTTTTCGTTTATCTATTTTGGAGACGCCCAAAATGACATCCGCTCGATGTGGTCTCGTGTCATTCGTGAAGCGCATTCAGACGCACCCAAAGCCAAATTCATTATCCACGCAGGTGACTTGATCAATCATGCACAATCTGACGCTGAATGGGGTGAATGGTTCGGAGCGGGAGCCTGGCTCAATGCCATGATTCCAAGCGTCCCAAGCGTTGGGAATCATGAAATGCAAAAAGGGGAGGACGGCAAGAGTCATTTGTCGCACCATTGGCGGCCGCAATTCACTTTGCCTCAAGAGGATTGTCCGCACGGTCTCGAAGAAACTTGCTATACGTTGCAATATCAAGACACTTTAATCGTTTCGATGAACAGCAATGAAATGCTCGAGCAACAAGTCGAGTGGCTCGATGGTGTGCTTAGCAAGAACAAGCTGCGCTGGGTTGTCCTCAACTTCCATCACCCAATCTTCTCAACAGCCAAAGACCGTGACAATGCAAAACTCCGCCGTCTTTGGAAGCCGATTCTTGACAAACATCGCGTCGATCTCGTTCTGCAAGGCCACGACCATTCCTACGGACGCACTGGACTCGAAACCCCGATCGCGACTCCAGAAACAATCGGCAATGTCCCAACGGGTGTCAACCAAGTCGATATGTTCACAGGCACTGTCTACGTGGTCTCTGTCAGTGGTCCTAAGATGTACAACCTTTCGCCAAGCCCACTCATGCAGCGAGTTGCCGAAGACACCCAGCTGTACCAGATCATACACATTGACGGCGATCAACTCCACTATGAAGCGAGAAATGCAATTGGCGACTTGTACGATGGGTTTGTTTTGGAAAAGCAGCCAGGCAAGCCGAACCGCATGACCGAAGTTTCTCCGGAAGTTCCAGAACGACGAAGGCTTGAGAAATCGCCCAAGAAAGAAGCCAGCGCAGTTCCAGCTGCTGTCGCCAAGTAGCGTTTAACCCCAATACCGTTCCACTTAGGCGAGCAGCAGAGAAGAATTTACCGTAGCTGAATTCGCAAGAATTCAGTGAGTTCTGAATTCTTGCGAATTCAGCTACGAAGAAAGGGGTCCCCCACACATCTACTTCAACGGAATATCAATGCTCATTAAAACCAGAGTGATAAGCGGACGGTGGGTTTTCCTGCTTGCAATAACTCAAGTTGCGATCGTTCCGTTTATTTGTTTTGGGATCGACCCCAATCCAGCGGAATCGCTACCACGAACAAAGAAGATTACTTTCCAAAACGGTGTTGACCAATACTCGGGAACCATTGATACCGAGATATGGGCTCTAGCACCATCGACCTTTCTCGAAAGCAATCCGAACGCTTCTTCGGATGCTGACAACGATGGTGGAGAAAGCCAAGTACTGATTCGATTCGACGGTATTATAGGCGATGGGGCGAAACAAATTCCTAAGGGAGCGAGGATCCGATCTGCTCGCATGTTGGTCAGCGCGTTTGATCAGGGCTCGACAGTCAATCTACACCGCATGTTGGTTCCGTTCTCTCCGTCCGCAACTTGGAATTCGATGGTCGACGGCGTTTCTGCAGATGGCTGCGAAGCCTCTAGACACAAGGATAGTTTTACGTTTGGAAAAATCGCGGCAAACTCCTCCACCATCGTCTTTGACGTGACGGACACGATACAGGCATGGTCGAGCGGCCAAGCCAATCTTGGTTGGGTCTTTATCAATACTGCGGGCAATGGTTGGGATTTTTACGCGTCTGAATTTGAAGACATCAAGCAGCGTCCGCAGCTGGTTATTGAATACGAAATCACTTCCGATTCAACCAAATTAACCCAAAAAACCAAAGAAAGAGACACGGATGAGCCTGTTTCAAAACTCGCAGTGGAAAAGTGATCCTGCACACTTCCATCGTCCATCCCGACGTGACTTCATGTACGTCGGCTGGCTCGGTGGGGCTGGACTCACGCTCGGCAATCTACTGCAACTCGAGTCGAAAGCGGCAGCATTCGAAGCTCGCAAGCTTGAGGCGAAAGCAAAGTCGGTGATTCACATCTACCTACAAGGTGGATTTGCTCACATGGACAGCTTCGACCCCAAGCCGGACGCACCTGCGGAGTATCGTGGTATTCTCGATCCGATCGCAACTGCGATGCCGGGTGTCTACTTTAGCTCCCATATGAAGCAAACGGCGAAGGTCGCCGACAAGCTAACTGTGGTTCGAAGCATGACGCATACCGAAGTGGATCATAGCCGAGGCGAACACAGTATGTTCACAGGATATCGTCCGAGTCCGGCATTGGTCTATCCAAGTGTTGGCTCCGTAGTCGCGCATGAACTTGGTCCTCGCGATGCGATGCCGTCCTATGTCTGCGTCCCAAACCAAGGGAGCCAATTCTTGGGCAGCGGATACTTGAGCAACGCTTGCGGTCCGTTCGCACTAGGGGCAGATCCGGCCCGCTCCAACTTTTCAGTTCGCGACTTGAATTTGCCAAGCGGCATCGATGAAAATAGATTTGAACGACGCAAAGCTTGGAAGGAAATGGTGGATGGACATTTCGCAAGCTTGGAGCGAGATGACTCGCTCACTACGATGGACTCGTTTTATCAACGAGCATACGACCTGCTTGCTTCACCACAAGCGCGAGAAGCATTTAGTCTCAAGAGCGAGTCGGATGCAACACGAGAACTCTACGGCATGAAGCCTTGGGGACCTATATTGCGTCCCTCTGCAGGCGCACGCTTTTTGATCGCAAGGCGTTTGGTAGAAGCGGGCGCTCGCTTCGTCACAGTGACGTATGGCGCTTGGGACACACACGCATTCCACTATCGCGGGATCGAAACCCAATTGCCAGACCTGGACCGCGCCTTTGCAGGCTTAATTCAAGACCTCGATCAACGAGGTATGCTCGATTCGACTCTGGTGCTCGTTACCAGCGAATTTGGCCGCACACCCAAAGTGAATGCGGGTGGCGGACGGGATCATTGGCCTCGCGTCTTTAGCATCGTCATGGCAGGTGGTGGAATAAAACGTGGACAAATCTACGGAGCCTCGGATGCTCTGGCGGCAGAGCCAGCCGACAACCCACTCGGTGTCGAAGACTACATTACGACAGTCTATCACTTGCTCGGTATCGACGCTGCGAAGTCGTTGATGTCGCCTGGCGATCGGCCGCAACCGATCGTTACCAACGGCAAAGTGGTTCACGGTCTATTGGCATGATTTTTCTATCGCCATCGGCATTTTCGTACCCACTCGGCACACTCGTTTTCATGACACTTCAATTTCGTAATCGGTTCTGGTTGTGTATCTTGGCTTGTTGCGTTTGTGGACAGGCTAACGGTGGCAATCCATCGCTTGAATTGATCACTCCCTCGGTAGGAACACGGGGTGATGCGTTTACAGTGGTGGCCAAAGGTGCGTCGCTCAAAAGCGTTCAACGCGTGCTGTTTTACGATTCGGGCGTTCGATGCGAACGGGTCGAAACGATCAGCGATGAGGAAACGAAACTTCACATGGTAGCAGACTCGCGGTGCAGCCTCGGTCCGCATGCGTTTCGCCTGCTGGGCGACAATGGATTTTCTGAATTGCGTACCCTGACGATCAGCCCGTTTCCAACCGTTCGCGAGGACAAGGAAGCTGAAATGCAAGTGGTACTTTCCAACCGCACCGTCTTGGGAACACTCGAATCCGATGACGTCGACACGTTTCAAATTCAAGCCAATGCGGGCGAACGAATCTCTGCAGAAGCGGTCGGCGTTCGGCTTGGAGTATCACTGCTCGACACAACGCTGACGCTTCGCGATCCATCTGGACGAGTTCTTAAGCGAGTCGACGATACGCCGATGCTCAATCAAGATCCCTCCTTTTCAATATTGGCTCCAGAAGCTGGGATGTACTCGATCGAGATCACAACTGCGGGTGCGAACGCGGACGCTGATAGTCAGTACGCATTGCATCTCGGTAATTTTCATAGGCCATACAGTGTCTTTCCTCTAGGAGGCCGAACTGGAACCGAAACCGACATTGCATTCACGTCGTCCGATATCGACCAAGTGGACTCGTTTCAAGGACGAATGCGATTCGATTTAGGACTCATCGGAACTCGATTTATCGAATGGACAGAGGGTGGGTCGATTTGTCCATCTCCAATCCCATTTCGGATTAGCACATACGATCAAGTTTGCGATGAAGTGGAATGGTCGGATTCGGTTGGCGGATCTGGAGATGTTCCGATCCTCGAAGGAACCGCTAAGAATGCAAAGATGGTGCCAGTGGCAGTGCATGGAGTGATTCGTGAAGCTGGCGAGGTCGATTCGTTCAGCTTCACGGTTCATCAAAATGGCATCGTCTCGCTAGAGGCATTCGCTTCTCGATTAGGCTCGCTATTGGATGCAGTTATCGAGGTGCGAGACCAAACCGGCAGAATCGTTTCGAGTGGCGATGACTTCGATAGTCATGACACTCGGTTGGTCTTCGAGACCACGGTCGAGATGACCTACACTGTTTCCATTCGAGACAAACGAAGGAACGCCGGCGCTGCGTACAGCTACTGTGTCGAAGTGTCACTTTTACAGCCATCGGTCACTGCGTTCCTCCCCAGACGCAACAAACTTTCTCAAGTTGGCCAGACGATTGCTATTCCCAAAGGCAATCGGGCTCTGGCGCTTATGGGGGTTCGACGTGATCGACTGGATGGAGACGTAACCCTTGCATTTGACGGACTGCCAAACGGTGTATCTATAGATTGTCCTCGCATCGCTGAATCGGCATTTGTGGTACCTGCCGTATTCACTGCCGAAGCATCGA
>CAMDKL010000229.1 GCA_945900945.1 Pirellula staleyi DSM 6068 | reverse complement strand
GCATGGTTAAAAAGATTCGCTATTGGCCTTATTAAACAGAATGCAAGCAAAGAAAGTATCGCCATGCAACGTCGAATGGCAGGATGGAATGACAACTACTTGACGCAACTACTTGGCCTACAAACACTTTAGTGTGCGTTTGCCCTGGGACCTTCCTTAGTCAAATTCGGCTTCCAAACGTCGATTGCTCCGGAATAAAATGTCCCATCCAAAATTTCATGTCAATACCAGTTTTTTAACACCCCAGGCTAGCGCCCACCGGTTCACGAAATCGCAAAGTGAGTGCCATTTGGCTGACGCCAACGCCGTGAAGGACTTTCGGCAACGAAATTATTGGGTATTGCTAGCTTTTCGACAGTTTTAATCGCCTAGGCGGAGAAATGTCTTCATTTGTCACCTTTTCATGAAGGATCACGTGGTAGATTGCGTCTAAAATAGTGTATTCAGATAGTTGATGTAGCAAAAATTGATTTCTTGTCACTTAGGGAGAATCGGATCGTGAAAATTATTGCTGGATTGGGTGCGCTTGGTTTATTGAGTTTGATTTTTGTAGGCTTGGCGTTCTCTATGAACTACGGGCTAGTTTCGGAATCCAGTTGCAAGGGGCAGCCTGCGGCTTGTGAATGCAAAGGCTGTTGCCCTGACGGCAGTTGTTGCTGCGAAACGGGGATTTGTAACTGCGAAGCCTGCACATGCGATTGTTGCGTTTCAGTTTCCGCGTCTTGCAGTGCAGGTTGCTGTGACGCATCGTCCGTGTCAAAAGAGTCTGCCAAATCGTCAGTTGGAACTTGTAGCAGCGGATGTTGTTCCAAGTGACTCAGCGAGCGTAGTGGGTAGGTGATCGGCGGTCGGATTTCTGCTAGGCAGCCACCTCAGTGCGTGATGACGACTGTTGCTTTCGCGAAGGTTATCTTAAGATAGCCTTCGTCGCGCAAGTTCGTTTGATCCCCGAGAAGCTTGGAACGAAGTACATGATACGAGTAGGCTTGGTTGGCATCGGCTTTATGGGATGGATACATCAGTTGGCGTACCGCCGCAGTAAGAACGCGAAACTGACCGCGTTCTGCTCGAGCGATGCCAAGAAACGTGCCGGCGATTGGCGTGGTATCCAAGGAAACTTTGGCCCTCCAGGAGACCAAATCTCGTTGGATGGAATGGAAGTCTTCGAATCGCTAGAGCAAATGGTCCGTTCCCCAAACATCGACGTAATCGATATTTGTTTGCCACCGCACTTGCATGCTCCAGCGGCCCAATTGGCGCTGGAAAATGGCAAAGATGTTTTGTGTGAAAAGCCACTAGCGATTCACTCAGAAGACTGCCTCCGCATTATGCAAACCGCGAAGCGATTGAACCGAATGGTTTTGGTGGCACACGTGTTACCCTATATGGGTGCCTTTGCGTATGCTACGGAGATTGTGGCTAAGAAGACTTATGGCGTTCCGATGGGTGGGTATTTCAAACGAATCATTTCCGACCCAAGTTGGATTCCTGATTTTTACGCAAAGGACAAAGTCGGAGGACCGCTAGTCGATCTGCATGTCCACGATTTGCATTGGATTCAATTGCTGTTCGGCAAGCCCAAGGGAGTTCACGTGGTTGGACGGATGCAAGGAGAGGTGGCCAAGTTTGTGCATGTGATTTACGATTTTGGCGAGTCGCAAGTTGCGGTTGCTAGTACATCCGGAGTGATTGATGGGCCAGGCCGACCTTTCACACATGGCTTTGAACTCCACCTGGAATACGCTACTTTGCAGCATGAGTTTGCCGCCTTTAGCGATTCGGCGGAGACGATGCCTCTGAAAATCGTGACTCGCGATGGGCAAGTGATTCGGCCGGGGCTACCGGCGAGCGATGATATAGATGCATTTGTTGCGGAGATCGAGGATATGGCGGAAAGTGTCCGAACGCGAACCACCGCGCCTCGTCTCGACGGAACGCTCGCCGCACAAGCGGTTGATCTTGCGATAACAATTCAACAACAGCTTGCCAGTCGGCAGAGTTAATAACAAGCCAAAGGAGTTCAGGATCATGTTCAGTGCACTTGCGATTCCTGGATGGTTCGCAATTCTGTGGTTTGCTTATTCAGTTTCTGACCTGTTGGTTTCTTCCCTCGACGAAAACACAGCGATAGAAGCGGTCGACGAAGCAGATGAGCCGGTCAGGGCTGTAAAAAACACGATTGCATTGCCCCGAGACGTAACGCAAAATCAGCAGGGTTTATACGAACTGGTTACTTTACGTTTGACACTCATCACCGACATTCCGATGGATGATGAACTTAGAAGTTGGCCCGGTTTGATTGAGCAAAGCTTAGTACAGTGGCAAGGCTATTTTGGTGTCGATGTTAAGCGAATGGACGGGTTTCATGTTACCGCAATGCTCATCAAAGATCGCGAACGATTAACTACACTCGGGTTGTTGGAAAATGTTCCTGGGTTTGACGAGGGCTACCAGTTTGGGAACAAGATCTATTTACGAGAGCAACCGACAGTATACTTTCGGCGTCTCTTGTTTTTGCATGAAGCAACACATTGGATCATGTGGAAGCTCTATGGTGGTGGCGGTTCGCCTTGGTTTATGGAGGGAATGGCGGAGATGCAGGGAACGCACTTGTTGACGAACGGACTGCTTAAGCTCCGCGTCATTCCAACGAGTAGGGAGCTGGTTTCCGGGTGGGGACGATTGCGATTGATCGATGAGACGCTTAAGCGAGAGGAAGCTCCATCCCTATCGCACATTTTGGCTTATGGAAACCAGCGAGAAGACCATGTGGTTCGATATGCCTGGAGCTGGGCGGCATGCGTTTTCTTTTCGAATCATCCGAGATACGGCCCTATTTTGAGGGATCTGTATAGCAATAAGCTCGATTACTCAGATTCGCTTTCTATTCGTTTCAAAAAACGAATCGAGGCAGATTGGACGGACGTCCAAGTTGACTGGAATGCGTTCGTTTCCGATCTAGATTTCGGTTACGATCTTCAACGTTCGAGCGTCGTCAGTGATTCAAGCCACGCCAAAAAACGCTTGAATGATCGGGTCGTGCTAAATTTTCCACTCGCGACGGACCGTGGCTGGCAGCCGACTGGGATCATGGTTGAGGCAGGTATCCCAGTTCGCATTTCCTGTACGGGCAATTATATCCTGCGAAAATCAACGAGTCCCTCGGACGCGAACTGGGTCGTCGAGCCTCAGGGAATCACCTATCAGTTTTATCGGGGGAATCCGTTAGGTTGCGTACTCGCGAGTGTGGTTTCCGGAGAAGGGACGGAGCAAACGAAACGCTGGGATACTTTGCGAGTCGGCAGCGAAGTCGTTATTGATCCCCCAAAAGACGGCGAACTTTTTCTCAAAATCAATGAGCCATCGAATGGACTGTGGGACAACTCAGGGAATGTTTCAGTTCAGATTTCCGTCGCGAGGAATTAATTCGGGTCGTCGAGTTATATGGAGATCTTACCGCAGATTACGGTAGCGTTGTGGCCACCGAAACCGAAACTGTTGTTCATTGCGATGCGCACCGTCATTTGACGAGAGTGATTTGGAGTGTAATCCAGGTCGCAGCTTGGATCGGGAGTGTCTAGGTTGATGGTAGGCGGGATGACGTCGTGATAGCAGCTAAGTATCGACAGAATCATTTCAATGCTTCCGCTGGCTCCGAGCGCGTGTCCCAAATGTCCCTTGGTGCTTGAAAGGGCGACAGTACGAGCTGCATCGCCGAAGACATTCTTTACGGCAACGGTTTCAGCTTTGTCCCCGAGGGGAGTGCTCGTTCCATGGGCGTTGATATAGTCGATGGCAGTTGGATCGAGCTTTGCGTCGCGAAGCGCATTGAGCATCGCGCGGCTAGCGCCTCGACCTTGTTCGTCCGGTGCGGTAATGTGGCCTGCATCGCAGGAACCACCGTATCCTAGGATCTCACCGTATATTCTAGCGCCGCGTTTTTTTGCATGTTCGAATTCCTCGAAGACAAGAACTCCGCAGCCCTCGCTCAAAACGAATCCATCGCGATCGCTATCGAAGGGTCGGCTCGCTTTTTCGGGAGCATCGTTTCGAGTAGAAAGAGCTTTCATATTGGAAAAACCCGCAACACCCATAGCCGTGATGGCCGCTTCGGTGCCACCCGTGATCATGATGTCCGCTTCGTCATACTGAATCGCTTTCAGAGCGTCACCCATTGCATTGTTGCTGCTAGCGCAAGCAGTAGCGACGGCAAAGTTTGGACCTTTCAGTCCGTACTGAATTGCAAGATTGCCGCCAGCGGCATTGAGCATCATCTTTGGGATGGTGAACGGGCTAACACGATCGGGGCCGCGACTAAACAACTTGAACATCTGTTCTTCGATCTCGTTGAGACCTCCGATACCAGAGCCCAAGATCGCGCCGCAGCGGAATGGATCCTCTTTGTTGAAATCCACTCCTGAATCCCGAACTGCATGGTAGCCGGCAAACATGGCAAAAAGAGTGAAGCGATCAAGTCGTTTCACATCCTTGGCCTCGACCGTCGTACCAGGATTGAAGTTGGTGACATCGCCACCAAACTTGACTTTATGACGCGTTGTATCGATCACCGTTAAAGGATGAATTCCACTCTTGCCATTCAAAACGGATTGCCAGAGCAAATCAACATCACAGGCCAGGGGCGTAACGCAACCAAGCCCCGTCACGACGACACGACGTTTCATACTTTTTCCGAAGACGATCCTAGGTAAGGGACGACAAACGCGGTTGTTATTCGACTAAGCCTGTTGCTTTTCGATGTAATCAACAGCCTCACCGACGCGTTGGATTTTTTCCGCAGCTTCTTCGGGGATGCTAATGTCGAACTCTTCCTCCAGTTCCATCACTAACTCAACTGTGTCCAGCGAGTCTGCACCGAGATCATTAACAAAGTGAGTATCTCGACTGATCTTGTCTTTTTCGACGCCCAGTTGTTCCGCAACGATGTCGATTACTCGTTCCTCAATAGAAGCCATAGCAGGGTGCTCCCCTCAGCAATTTTCAAATCAAAATGTGGTGGAAAAGTAGTCAACCGCCAAAACAAATTTTGACGGGGTGCCAAAGATAGAGGATTCTAGCAAAATAGGTCAAGCCATGAAGGGCTTTCCTTTTGACTTAGAAGCCCAAATAGTTTGCTGAAAGGTCAGATTTCATGGATTATTTGGGTTGATATTCATAAAATTGATTCCAACAGAAATTCCATCCTTAGTTTTCGAAACTAAGGTTTTTCGAGTTTTCACCCGTCAACTAGCGCCGAATTGGGTTTTGCGGGCCGGATACTGGCTGG
Source organism: Pirellula staleyi DSM 6068 (assembly GCA_945900945.1). Classification (GTDB taxonomy): domain Bacteria; phylum Planctomycetota; class Planctomycetia; order Pirellulales; family Pirellulaceae; genus JBKCUI01. The sequence goes on along the minus strand of CAMDKL010000229.1, from coordinate 3,029 downwards.
GGATTACCGGCAGGTGGCAAAGAAAAACTGCCAGGCACAATGGGAGGCAATTGATTTGGATTTCCATATTGGGCCGGTGGTTGTGGTAGGCCATTAGTTGGCTGGCTTGTCGGAAAGTTCGACGGCGGAAGACCGTTTTGTTGAAATCCCGTCGCAGTTGCTTGAAGTGGATTGTTGGTCGGCTGGAAATTCCCAGTCGGAGCAGGTGAGTAATTTCCTGACGGTGGGAAGTTTCCTGACGGTGGGGGGTTTCCTGGCGGTGGGAAGTTAGTGGCTGGTGGGAAGTTAGTGGTAGACGAGGCATTGTTGGGCGTAAAGCCGTTATTGGCCGGTGCGTTCGGCAATACTGCCACGCGTTGGGGGTCCTGTGTAGGTGCGGGTTGCTCGGGTTCAAGTTTTTCGAAGTCCACGATTTGCACTTCATCACCATTTTTAGGATCGACAGCCATGCCGCAAATTCGCCATCCTTCTGGCTCTTTTCGCAATTCCCATACGACCTCCAACTCGGTAGCAGGCTGTCCTGACTGTTCGGGCTCTATCCAAGTGCTTTCTACGAGCATACCACCCTCGTGTTCGGCAGCACTGATGACTTGAAAGGTTGCCATGGGAGATCCAAGGGGAGCGATCTCAAGTTCTTTGCGTTTGATTTCTTCGCGAGCCAAAGTGGAGAGCAATGATGATAGCTGGGCTCCATTTCCTTGTCGCATGCTATCCAAGAAGAGTCGAACTACTTCTTTGGGATCACTGGGCGTGGTCAGAGCTGTGCCGTTCTGAACGTTGGCCACTGATGGGGTCGCGGTCCCAGGGTTAGCGATTTCCTGTTTTGTTCCGCATCCTGAAGCCAACAGAACGCCCGTAGCGAGCGGTAGCAATAGCGATTTTTTCATAGTCTGAATTCCGTTTCAATATTGTGTTTGGGTCTGGCCCTCCAAGGCCGCCCCTCATCGATAGGCAATAGTAGGACTAGGCGTCAATACCAATATTCCCGTTTCCGTCGCGGGGGGTGCCATCGCCCGTCGCAGAGTGGGGTAGATCAAATCCCTCGCTTACGCTTCGAGTTACGAAAAGCAGTTTGCTTTTCCATCAAATGGCATTACTCACAACAGAGTATCGATTTTGCGAATTATGATTCGTTCTGAGACAATTTCGTCACTAGCTCGTCTTCAATACTACAAAGAGGTTGCAACAAAGAGTAGCTCGGCACTCCGTGCCGAGAAAAACGGCACGGAGTGCCGTTCTACACTGTGGCCATGCCCGGAATTAAGACTTGAAGAAGAACTAGCGTACTGCTTCAAGAGTAAGGCCGCAGGATTGGGTAACGTTTAATCCGCCAGTAAAGCGGGTCAGCCCCCAAGAGTTTTGGCTGATCGGGATGGTAACAGTTACGGTAACTCGACGCAACGTTGAGGCAACAGCTACGGTAGCGCCCTGCCCTACTCCCAAGGTATTGAGAAGTCGCAACGCTTCCGTATGAGCATCTTGAGCAGTGTTGCCCGGCACGATCGCTTTTCTGGCCGCTTCATAGGCCGCATTTGCAGCCGTTTGACGAATGAAATTCATTCGAGTCAGCTCAATAGAACCCAGAAACAGGGTTAAGATAATAGGAACAACAATAGCAAACTCGACAGTGGTTGCCCCAGATCGTGTTCGTTGTTTTCTACGCGTAATTCTCATGCCCTCAATCCGTAAGTACGACTGGAAGCGATCGAGCAAGCTCTTGAAAGGCGGCCCTCAACTGTACTTCTTTGGAGGTGCTGTAATATCGACCGTTCGCAATCGTGGCGACCTGCTGGAGCGTCGCTTGAGAAACGGTAAGCATAGAAATGCAGTGAACGATGATTCCCGCATTGTGAGCGGTGGCGGCGACGGTAACAGGATCAACCCCTAGATTCCATTCGCCGTCGGTTAGCAAGATAATCACTTTGGAAGAGAAAGGGTTTGAGTTGGCGCCCAGCAGAACGGAGATTGCTTGAGTCAAGCCAGCCGACAGGTTCGTACCTCCCATCATAGGCAAGACGGTTTTCGCGTCTACTGCGCTGAGGATTGATTGTTTGTTTGTGGTGAAATTAAACGAACTGGTGGAAGGGAGGGACACATCGATTTTTGATTCAAGAAAATTGGTGTTCGGGGAAATCGGCATTTGATAGTTCGAAGCCCAGGTGACCAAGCTTGCTCGAGGTTGAGGGGAAGACAGGGCTGCCTCTTCGAAAAACAATCGGACGGCGCTGGCTAATATCGCCCATCGGCTATTGACTGGGTGAGGCGGAGAAAGGTGATTATGCCATACCGTACCCCAAGCCGTAAACGTCGAGAGCCTCGGATTAAATGGAGGATAGGAGTAGTCGTTGCCCGACATGTCAAAGAGCATGGAACCTGACCGGTCCAGGCACAAGCAGACCTCAACATCTTGTTGGCCGGCAGTAGCTTGGTAGGAGGGCGAAAATGTGGACTGGCCAAGCACTTGTCCGAAAAAGAGTGGTACGGAAGCTTGCGCCGCATTCCCGCCAGTGCGAGCGTTGACTCGCATTGCATTCGGCGGAGTTCCATTGAGTTGGAAATTCCAACGTCCATTGCTATTGCGAACGACTTTTCCAATATCAAGATCGTTCATTGCAATGGCGAATGGTCTACCGCCAACTTTATTGGCGGCAGCGTAACGAATCGCTTCTTGTTTCGCTGAGGTGACATCCTGCATTCGACCGAGTGCTTCCGCGCCTGCTTTGGCAGCAGCATCGGTTGCAGCCCGAAGCTCCGTCCTCACGAGCTGCATATACGAGTAGTCAATAGTAATAGCGGCCAAGGTTACAAAAACGGCCAGCATGACAAGGATCAAAATGGCGGCAGCACCTCGACGAACGATTGGCCTTCTCATTTGAAAACTCCTTACTTCGGACGATTGATATTGATTTGGTAATGGCACAGGTTTGTAAATCTTTATTGACGCACCATGGCTGTTTCGCTTCGCAACGTTCTAGGGGTGAACATTCTCACGGAGATTACGCCAGCCGCAGAATCGTCTGAGGTCACAG
>CAMDKL010000228.1 GCA_945900945.1 Pirellula staleyi DSM 6068 | reverse complement strand
TATTTTGTGAGTCGGAGAACTGTATTGTTCGATACGCTTCGTCATGGGACCTTCCTTAGTCAAATTCGGCTTCCAAACGTCGATTGCTCTGGAATAAAATGTCCCATCCAAAATTTCATGTCAATACCAGTTTTTTAACACCCCAGGCTAGTGCCCGCCGGTTCACGAAATGGCAATGTAGGACACCATTGGCTTGCGTCTACCGCTCAAGCCTCCTCTTTAGTTTTGGACGAAGTAGGGCTACTCGTAGATCGGTTTGCGATCGGCCGTTGATTCATCGGCTCGGTGGAAGTCGACGATGTCTTGCTGTTCCATTTGCCACGTGTAGAAAGCGGGCATTTCGTCAATAACCGCTGGAAAGTCAACAATTCCGTCGTGAGCGGATCGAAGAATAACGCCGAGTTGTTCGAGCTCGCTCACGTACTCTTCAAGATGGGCCGTTTCGTTCTTGAGATCTTCCTGGATTTCCGTGATTTCCGCATCGTAAATCTGAAAGCGTGCCTTGCCTTCGTGCCGCCGCAACATGCGTCGCAGATTGGACTTTCTTTCGGTGAGTTCCCGATGCGACAGCGAGATGTCAGTCACAATGAGACGAAGGAGCGGAAGCATAGCTCTCGCTTGTTCGATCGAAAATATTTGAGTTGTTTTTGTGGTCATAGTTGGCAACCGCCTTCTTCGTTGACTCGAACGCATTTATGCGTTCAAGGATTTGAGCCAAGACAATATCGACAACTCGCAAATTAGGAAAGTTCACTTGGGCCCGATTGGGTCCTATTCAATTCTTACTCGAATTACCCAGCATTCAATCTCTGATCTTGCCAGATTAGTGGGAATTTCCCACCCACGGACAGAGTGAATTCGTCGCAGACCTGCTCGACCAGTTCTGAAGTTACTTTTTCCGACTTGCGAACGGCACCTGCAACCAGCGCCAATTCGGAGATTTGGACAATTTTCCTTGGAATACCTTCACTCATTTCCTGAATTCGCGTTATCGCTTGGCCGTTAAAGATTTCGCAATTTCCGCCAACTTGATGGAGAGCGAAATCAAAATAATCCGCCGTTTGACCTAGATCCCAGCTCGGCAGTTCAATCTTAAGCTCACATTGATCGAGGATCCATCTGGGCAAGTTTACGATTGAATCGTCGTCTACGCTGAGAAACATGCACCAAGGGATTTGGGTGGCCCAAAGCTGCGAAATAGCTTGGTATACGTCGTCATTTACGTCATGAACGTTATCCAACACCAGCACAGTTCGATGGCCAATTGCAGATTCTGCGAACAAATGGTCGTTGATTCTGGACCAGCAATTCTCCTCGGACCATCGCGTATCCTGGCAGGGATCCATTGCACTTAAAATTCGTTTTGCTAACAAGCCACCGACGGCACAACGAAGATTAATTATCCAAAGGTTTTCACGGGGAGCCCGTGAATTTCTTGTTTTGCAGAAGTGCTTTAAAAAGGTGGTTTTGCCAACCCCGGAAGGCCCAATCACCAGTCCCAAACGCTTTCCTTGTTCGACTAGAAACTCGCTTCGAGCCATGGCTTCCTCGGTCGTTCCACCCGTGAACATGCCTCGGCCATTTGGACCGATGGTGAATGGAGAGCGAGGTAATTTCCAATGTCGCAGATAACTCATCTTTTAGCCTTCGCGATTGGTTGCCGCTTTGTGCAGTGTTGAGCGACGGCGGCAAAATTTCAACAACCAGATCATTGTTTTTCGTCACACAGTTACCGTTGTCTCCATCAAATCCGGAACGGCTTGCTAATTTCTCAAGCAATTTTGTGATTTTCCCTTAAGTAACCGATGTCGAATGGTCAGGGTTTGGAATACACATTAAACTCGAGTGAATGATCGGTCCCATATTCCAGCGTGAAATAGCTACATTACCTCGACGAAGTGCGCATTTTGTCAGCCGAGTCGTTTTTGCAATGATGCTCTTTGCAATCATTTGCACGACTTGGTTGCTTTTGGCTGGGATTCAGCCGGTTCAAAACCCAGGCGACTTGGCTCGTTTTGGCGTTCTTATTTTCCAGCTCATTGCACCCTTCCAACTGATCGTATTGCTTTTCATGGCGGCTCTCGCTGGCATCAGTGCGGTTAGCCACGAAAAAGATAAACAAACGCTGATACTCCTTTTGATGACCTCCTTGTCCAACACCGAGGTGGTTTTGGGCAAGATAGGAGCTGGACTGTTAGCCACCCTGAATGCGTTTCTTGCGTCGCTCCCGATTGTTTTCACCTTGACTTTGCTTGGTGGCGTTTCCTTGGAACAGGTTTTTGCGTGCACTTGGGTGACCGGCTGTGCGTTAATCGCCAGTGCTGCCCTTGGTGCAACCATTGCATTTTGGCGTGAAAAGACATTCCAATCGATCACGGTGACAATGTTGATCATCGCGTTGTGGCTGGCTATTTTGGAGCTGGTTGCAGGTGGCAAGGTTAGATTCGTCCCCCCCGGCATTGCCATATTACTAAGTCCTCTACGAGCCATCTTGGACGTGACACAACCCATCGCATCCGAATCAATATTGCGATATTCATTTCCAGGTGGAAACGCGGTGCTCTCCGGAATGGTTCTTCTTGGAATTGCATTGTCACTGACTTTGCTCTCGATTCGCATGCTTCGAATTTGGAACCCATCTCGCGAACGACGAGGCGGAAATCCTGAGGCAGACGCAACGAGGGTCCAGGAGCTAAAATCGGGTGTTATCGGTGCTGTCGATTCTAGGTCAAAAAGCAGCGATGATCCCCATCCTCAGGTCAAGAGTTGGAAGAGTCGAGCGCCTCGTCGTGTTTGGAATAACCCAGTACTATGGCGGGAGATGAGGACTTGGGCCTACGGACGCAAGGTTCTGCTAATTCGGCTGACTTACCTTGCCTTTGGTTTGATGGTGGCATTCGGGCTTCGACAATTTGCTTTGAACGGATTTGCCATCCAAGAATCGAGTTATCAGGACGAGTTGGTTCCTGCGACGGTGTCGCTACTTGCCCCATTTATTGTTTTGTCGCTAATCATTATCAATGCGCTGGCGGTAAATTCCATTACGAATGAACGGGACGGCGGAGCATTGGACTTGTTGTTGGTAACTGAGATCACGCCAAGCGAGTTTTTGTTTGGAAAGATCTGCGGTGTATTGTATGTGACTAAGGAGATGGTGGCCGCCCCTTTGATACTTTGCTCTTATCTGTGGACTCAGTCTGCCATGACGACCGAGAACCTTGTTTTTACCTTGATCACCCTGATCGTCATGGATTTATTCGTGACCATGCTAGGCATCCATTGTGGAATGATTTACGCGCAGAGCCGAGCCGCGATAGGAACAAGCCTTGGGACCGTTTTCTTCCTGTTTTTGGGAATTGCAACCTGCATGCTGATCATGCTGATGTTCCGAGGTTCCTTTGGACGGCAGTTAGCACCTTTTTTGTTCATCATTTTGGGAGGTGGAATCGGGTTATATGTTGCTCTCGGCAGTCGGAATCCATCGCCTGCCATAACGATTAGCTCCTTCCTGCTTCCGTTCTTGACGTTCTTCGCAATCACGAGTTTTATCCTTCGCGATCAAGAGTTGGCGGTGTTTAGTGTAGTCTCATTGTCCTACGCATTCGCAACTGCGGCTATGATGATCCCTGCGTTGAGCGAATTTGATTTTGCCTTTGGGAGATCCAAAACCGCCGACGACGAGTGACCACTGGCCGAAGCCGAGAATAGGAATTCGAAGTTGCCGTTAGAACAACCTATCCATGAAATGAGCTCGGTCGCTTGGCTCTTGGTCTCGGTTGCCTTGATTGGGATGCTCATTCTTTCTGCACTCTTCTCTGCTAGCGAAGCGGCGTTGTTCTCGCTCACATCTGCCCAACGGCTCAAACTCGATTCAACTCGGAACTCGGACCGAGCCATCCTGCGATTGCTCAGCAACGCATCCCACCTGTTGACCTGTATTCTTCTTTGCAATCTTGCGATCAATATTACATTCTTCGCGTGTGCGAATGTCCTTTCGTCCACGTTGAATGGCCCGGACGTTGGCCCGGCGTTGCCATTCCTGTTTGCTTTTGCGACAGTTGCTAGTGTCATTTTGTTTGGCGAACTATTGCCTAAAAGCGTGGGTGTGCTTGCTCCCCTAAAGATTAGTCGCTTTATTTCTTTGCCGATGCTCGGAATCATGCGACTAGTCCTGCCTCTCGGAAAGGCGATGCATACCATCAACGATATCTGTCGTCGCCTAATTTGGCCCGGATTGGTTTCAGAATCGATTCTAGAAATATCCGATCTCGAACGGGCTATCGAACTGAGCGAAACCGATTCGAAAATGATTGACTTGGAAAAAGGCATCCTCCAAAACACGCTCCAACTTTCCAACATTCAGGCCCAAGAATGGATGCATCCCAAAAGCCAATTCGCATCCATTTCACTACCTGTCTCGAGCGAACAAATGGAGGACTGGATAGCCGAACAAGGAACGGAATGGACGGACGACAGCAAGCGCAGAATTGCCCTGATCTTGTCCCCGGTGGATAGTCAAGTAACGGCAACGATGAACATCGAACAACTTCGGCAGGCGATTCGACAGCGAACAACTCCAGCCCCTCAGCCTGCTTACTTCGTTCCGTGGTGCGCGAATTTGGCCAGTGTACTTCAACAGTTGCTCAAGCAAGATTTGAAGGTTGTTGTGGTCGTAAACGAACGAGGCGACACGATCGGTGTCCTATTCTTCGAAGACATTATTGAAGCGATTTTTGCGAGCCCATCGGCTGCAATCAATACGATGGGTCGCCCTTTGTTTGCCAAAACGGGAGAGGCGAAGTGGGAGGTTACGGGCGCAACTCGGATTAAGCAACTGGAAAGGTCGCTCGGTATCAAGCTTCCAGAGACACGTGACGCAACAATTGCTGGGGTTCTTCAAAGCCAATTGCGACGCCTGGCCCAGGTGGGCGACCATGTGGCCTGGGGGACGTTTACATTACAAGTTATCGACGTGCCCCATCGGGGCAAAATGTATGTCCAAATAACGAGTTCGGAAATAGACATATCTGAGGACGAATCGGGTGGAATCGTATGATCGTTGCAATACTAGTGATAGTCCTTGCGGGTTTGCTTAGCGCGTTTTGCAGTGGAGTCGAGACAGGCCTTTATCGAGTTCCTAGAGTTCGATTGGTACTAGACGCGGTTGATGGTTCTCGCGTTGCACGCGGATTGCTGTGGCTGACCAACCACCCAGGTCTATTTGTTTCGACATTGCTGGTTGGCAATACCGTGTCTAACTACGCAGTGCCGGTCGGCATCGCATGGTTTGTAATCGCGTTGTTCGGATACGACGACCCTCGTATCAATATTGCAGTTAGCATCTTGATTACACCGATTTTGTTTGTCTTTTGTGAGCTGCTTCCGAAGAGTCTTTTTCATCAAATCCCTAATCGATTGCTTAGGAAATCCGGCTGGCTCTTGTTCGCTTTGACTGTGCTGGCGTTGCCGCTGACATGGGCTCTCTATTTATTGAGCCGATGGTTGCAGAAAGTGTTAGGAGAGGAACCGCTAAAGATTAGACCAGCATTGGCCCGCCGAGAATTGCGACAGGTTCTCGAAGAAGGTGAACAAGCAGGCTTGCTTGAATCGGTTCAGAGGGATCTTGTCCAAAACATGTTTGCGTATGGGAGCGATCCTATTTCTAGATACTGCATGCCCCTGCGTGGGCTTCGAACCGTGCAAATTGATCTTCCAATTGAGGAAGCCAGACGGGTGTTGCTCAAGTCGAATCAGCAAATCTTGCCTGTTTTGCACTCGCGTGAAAAGCGTCTGGTGGGCTACTACGAATCGACCGATTTGCTTTATGCTTTGGATCGACCCAAGCTTCGAGCTATTTCCACTTTTGAAGAGAGCGTAGGACAAATTGCAGTCCTAAACAAGATGGTATCGCAGGACACCAAGCTTGGTCGGATCGTGAATTCTACGGGGCAATTGGTTGGAGTCGTACTCATAGATCGGCTAATCGCACAGATGATCCAACGCACTTAAGCACCTATGCATAAGTTTTCGAACAAAATGAACACTAATGAATGAACATGGATGGACAAGATGTACAGGATGATTTTCTCAGTGATTTCTCCAAATTGGTAGTCGGATCGACGGTTATCCTGTAGATCCATGTTCATTTCTGCGGTTGTGTCGAGTATTCAGGGGCATCGATCACAACATGGGCCGAAAACCGTGGGCTAGCGCCCAATGGCTAATCAGCCGGAACGCGCTAGCGTCCGGTTCAGCCCGACTTACGATCGATGCCTATTCAGGCTCTTAAAGTATAATGGACGCCCGGGACGGAAAGGGCCTTTTCTTCTCCTATTCATCCCCAACCTGAATAAGACGCCTGTATCATCTTGATATACTAAACTAATGGTGCATGGGTGCTTACATAATCCCACAGCGGTAAGCCGATTTCAATCGAGGATTCCCGTGACCACTTCGCCATGCACGTCGGATAGTCGAAACTGACGTCCTTGAAAACGGTAAGTCAAACGTGTGTGGTCGATGCCGCAACAATGCAATATCGTCGCCTGCATGTCATGTACATGGACTGGATTCTCAGTAATATTCCAACCGTATTCGTCTGTCGCACCGTACACCGTTCCTTTCTTTATGCCGCCGCCTGCCATCCACCAGCTAAATGCCTTGCCGAAATGGTCCCTACCATTTGGCTTGATCGGATCACCCTGACCGAACGGCGTTCTGCCAAATTCCGCTCCCCAGATCACCAGAGTATCCTCCAGCAATCCCCTCTCTTTTAGGTCCTGGACTAACGCGGCAGTTGGTGCATCCGTATCGAAGCATTGTTGTTCCAATTGAGTGAATAGGTTGCTGTGTTGATCCCAACCCGCATGCATCAATTGAACGAATCGAACTCCGCGTTCCAGCAATCGGCGAGCTACGAGACAGTTGTTACCAAAAGTTCCCTTTACCAATGCATCCGGACCATAACGTTCGATTGTCGACTCAGACTCTTTCGAAAAATCGATCAATTCCGGTACACTCGTCTGCATGCGAAATGCCATCTCATACTGAGCAATGCGAGTGTCGATCTCAGGGTCGCCATAGTCCGCCAAATGCTCTAAATTCATTCTGGCAATATCGTCCAACAGCGATCGCCGTGCCGCTTGGCTTACTCCGGCTGGATTTGTCAGATACGGCACAAGATCTCCAGTGTTTCGAAACCGGACACCCTGGAAACGGCTTGGTAAAAATCCGCTACCCCAGTAGTAATCAAAGAAGAGCTGGCCACAGGTTTTTGACTTGTCACTCGAAGTCATTACCACGAAGGTAGGTAAATTTTCCGATTCGCTACCAAGCCCATATGATAGCCAGGAACCCATGCTTGGTCGCCCTGGCACCTGAGAACCGGTCAAGAAGTACGTTACGCCAGGTGCATGATTGACCGCTTCGGTATGCATCGATTTGATCAAAGTCATTTCGTCGGCGATACCACCAATTTTAGAAAGCATCTGGCTTAGCGGAATTCCGGACTGTCCATACTGTTGAAACGGCTTGATCGCCGGCACACAAGGCCACTTGCCGTAGCTGCTCGACATGGTGGAGAGTCTAGTCGAGCCTCGAATCGAATCCGGGATGTCTTTACCAGCCATCTCTCTCAAAGTCGGCTTGTCATCAAACAAATCGACATGCGATGGTCCACCACCCTGCCATAATAGTACGACTCGTTTTGCCTTGGCAAGATGATGAGGCAAATCAGATCGGCCGTTTCCAACAGCGTTGGTTATCGGGGCGTCTGCTTCTGATTGTCGGCCAAGTAAGGAAGCAAGCGCGGCAACGCCGACACCGCTCGCGGCTGATCCAAACAATTGGCGGCGATTGACGCTGGCCATGTTTTGCTGAAATAGGTTGTCCATATCCTCTTATAGTTTCCCGGCCGCTTTGCGAAATTGTTCAAAACCGGGGCGTAGAGATTCGGGAGGGCGTATGCGCGTGCCTTCCTCAAGAAAACCTTTCAGCTCATCGTCCCTATCTCCTACCTCTTGATCTTTGCTCTTGAATTGCCGCTTGCTGAGCAATTTCAGAGTCTCGTCCAGCTCGCGTTTTTTGCTTGGGTCGGTCTTGGCAAGTTCTTTGGCGTCGGTCCAACGCTCCAGAAATTTCTTCAAATCTTCGTCTGACCACTTCAATCGTTTTAGCAGCTCAGGATCAGGTTGATCCTTTTGTTGTTTCAAATAGTCCAAAGCCAAATCGGTGACTTTGTCTGCATACTCTTTGTTGGCTGGGTCCGCGCGATTTTCGGATTGAGTATCGCTGCCTTTCGTTGATTTGCCCGCACTACTTGCACCTGTTTTATTGCTTCCGGGCACGGCACTTCCGGATTTCTCTCCGGCTTGCTTCTCGCTGGCTTGCTTCTCTCCGGCTTGCTTCTCTCCGGCTTGCTTCTCTCC
>CAMDKL010000227.1 GCA_945900945.1 Pirellula staleyi DSM 6068 | reverse complement strand
TCGGTGTCTTCGGTTTGAGGTTTCATGAATTTTTGGGAGCAAATTATGGTTGTCCGAATAAGGAAGCGTTTTCGACATGGTTTTACTCTTGTCGAGCTACTGGTGGTCATTGCGATCATCGGTATTTTGGTGGGATTGCTGTTGCCAGCCGTGCAAGCGGCTCGGGAAGCTGCGCGACGCATGCAGTGCAGCAATAACATGAAGCAAATTGGATTGGCGTTCATGAATCATGAGTCCGCCTACAAATTTCTGCCGCAGGGGCCGTACGATGGAGATCCAAGTCTTGGCGGCGATGCATCAAACTATGTAGAGGCGGTGGGTGCTTACGAAGGCTCTACATGTTGTAACGCGGCCAGCCCAAAAGGCTGGAGCCACTGGTTCAAGATCCTTCCTTTCATCGAACAAAACAGCGTTTACAATATTGCTAAGTTCGACCTGCCACCTCTGCATCGCGCCTCGTCTCCAGGTGGTGCAAGACCCACCAATTACAATGGTGAAGTGACTGTCGCACAGGCGCTTATCCCAGCGTATTATTGCCCCTCGCGACGAGCCGCCACAGGGTACGGGGCCGCCCTGACCGGCCGATGCGATTACGCGGGGAGTGCTGGATTTTATCAGGGAGAAATTCTTGAGAACGCCACCGTGTCGACTTTTAATCCACCTGTTTGGAACCCTCAAATTCCAGCAGCTCCACTCGGAATGGGGCCTCGACGAAACGAACGTACACGTGAAAATTTTGGAAATTTCCCTGGACGCAAGGGTGCAATCGTCTGGAGCGCATTGGGCGACAAAAGACGGCTCGGTGAATTTACCGACGGAACATCCAGCAGCATCATCGCGTCCGAAAAATCTCTCCCACCGTCGCGGCATGGTTCCGATGGCGGTGACAATGAGACTTGGAACAATGCCGGTTGGGACGAGTGTGTTCTTCGATACCACTTTCCCCCAATGGCCGACACCGACAAACGAAATATCGCGTTGCGAGACGTAAACGATGCTAATTCGACCGTTTGGCGTCGTTACTTCGGTTCGGCGCACACCGGAGGCTTGAATGCGGTTTACGGCGACGGCTCGGTCCGTTTCGCTTCGTTCAACGTCGATGCTATAGTATGGATGCAAGCGTGCGTCATTGACGATAATCAAGTTTCGATTGGTATCGAATAGAGAGCCTAATGGAAATCACGTTTTTTAAACGACTTGCAACCTATTGCAATTCGAGAGCGACCTAGCCTAATGCTAGGTCGCTCTTAGTATTCGATCCAACTCTAACCCAAAGCAAACAGAGCACTATGTCACTAAAAACCATGCAATATTCCTCACCGTTGTTCCTGCTGCTGGTCACAATTGGTTGCGGAAGCGACAAGACAATCATGCCTAGCGGCGATCTGACTGAAGCGCAAAAGACTGCCTATGCGGCGGAAATGGCTTCCGTTGAAGACCAGGAGAGTCAAGGCAACATTAATTCCATCGGCAAAAAAATGAGAAAGTAAGGCTTCTCACACAGTTATCTGAAAGCTAGTAATGAATATTGACATTTTTGGGAGCGGCACACGCACTTTGGCGCTGTTGTGTGCTTTACCGGTACCCTTCGTTGGTTGCGATGCGCAAACGAAAGCGAAGACGATAAGCGTGGCCGTTCCGTCTATGGATCACTTGCCGTTGGTCGATCATCCAGAGTACCAAAACTGGACGAAATTCCCGATAGGAACGACAGTCAGACGAAGGAACGAAATTGCGAACGATCAAGGCCTTGTGGTTGTTCTCACAACGCTCAAACTAATTGAGGTCAATGAAAAGATGGTCATAGTCGAAAGTCAAACAACTGTCGAGCGCGAGGGAACAATCGATGAGAAGCCTCCACAGTCATTCGAATACTATTCGAAATTCCGTTTGATGGAAGGGATGACGATAGAGAGGTATTCTCTACCCTCGCCATCCGCGATAAAAACGGGGGTTGAGGAGATCGAGGTCTCGGGCATAAAGTATGATGCCGATGTATTCGAATGGGAAGGGAACCTGGAGTCAGGCAAAGTCGGATTGAAGCAATGGCGATGCAATGAGTTCCCCAGCAGAATAGTCAAAACAGAAACCAACTACCGAGATTCCACGAACAGCAAGGCGAGCGAGTGGACAGTTTCGATTCTTCGTCCCTAGTAGGTTGATAATCTTCTTGCGGCAGTGACTACCCTACCACGACTTGGGGCTCAGTGGCTGCGCGAGCGGTTGCCCAGCATGCTCTGGAGCATGCTGGGCGTTTTCTCGACCGGTTCTCTAATCACTTGCTGCCCACTTTCGGCTAACTAACTCTTATGAATTCGCCCCGAATGTTAAGTAGAAAGCCAGGAAAATCTGGAAGCTAGATACACCGATCGAGACAGGATTTCCGATTCTGGCTCGCCATCGAATCAAGAAATACATCGCCGCTAAAACAAGCACTGTCCCCAAAACCTTCATCGTCAGAAAAAACGATAAGTCAGGCGTCTGGCCAAACGAGCGACTCAGGTTGTGAAGCCCCATCAGCCAACGACCGATGGGATTTTCCTCCATGAACTGCAGACTAGCTGCGTAGGTTACCGTCATAATGGTGTCGTAAACTGCGACTATGGCAACGATCATCAAATAGCACACGCTGGAGAATTGCGTTGAATGCCATCGATCGTATAGTTCTTTGATTTTCATCGCCACAGCGCGACTCATAGCTCCAAGCTGTTCGACTTGCCTTTTCATCCAAGGTTGAAAGAGGCCTATTTCAAGTGCGTTCATTTTTTGCTCCCGCAAATTGCGAATGGACTGCTCCGGTGTAACGCCTAGTTCTGCAAGTTGCGGCATAGTAGGCATGCCCTCCATTAGCGTCAATCGTGCCAAAACCTACAAAGCACATGCAATTTCTTGCTAGGAAGGGCACTTCTACATTGCAACAACCTTAGCGGCGCAATTGATGACACGCGCATTCAAACCTTAATCAAGACTGCATGGTTTCTTAGCATGCCACGGGATATGCCTACGGTCTTACAGCAAATTGCTCGCGAGCTCTGCGAGTTCCGAACGTTCTCCCTTTTCCAAGGAAACGTGACCGTAGATCGGTTGACCTACCATGCGATGAATGAGGTAGCTCAATCCATTGGATAGGGAGTCTAGGTAAGGATGATCAATCTGCTGAATGTCCCCAGTAAAGACAATTTTCGTCCCTTCACCTGCGCGCGTAATAATTGTCTTGATCTCGTGAGGTGTTAGGTTCTGCGCTTCATCGACGATGAAAAATACGCGATGCAAACTTCGACCGCGGATGTAGGCCAACGGAGTAACTTCAACCTGACTCGATTGTAGGAAATCCCGATTTCGAACACTGGTACTTCCGTTCCCGTTTCCTGGATTCATGACAGCCAGGTTGTCGTACAATGGCTGCATGAACGGATCTAGTTTTGCATCGATATCGCCGGGAAGAAACCCCATGTCGCGATTGCTCAAAGGGACGGCTGGCCTGGCTAGCAACGTTTGACTGTATCGCGAACGACTCTCGATCGCTGCAGCCAACGCTAACAGCGTCTTGCCCGAACCAGCCTTACCAGTTAGCGTCACAAGTCTCAATTGGTCATCCAATAGTGCTCTCAACGCAAAAGATTGCTCAGCGTTGCGCGGATGGATACCAGCGGCCGAAACGCGGTCGATTCGCTTAAACATTCTCTCTTTGCTGTGGTACATGGCCAGCACAGAACTACAGTTGTTGCGCAGAATGAAGTTCTCGTTTGCGATAGGATTTGGGATACCCGACAAGAGGATTTCCGGTAGATGGCCCCCATTCTCAGCGAAATGAGAGAAAAGCTCGTCCGGTAAATTATCAATTTGTCTTTTGCCAGTGTAGAGTTTGTCGAAACTCTCTACTTTGTCATTGTTGTAGTCTTGTGCCGTTAGGCCGAATGATTTTGCTTTCAGTCGCAGATTGGTATCCTTTGAAACTAAAACAACGGGTCGCGTTTTCTCTTGCTGTTGTAGTAACAACGCGACCCCAAGTATCCGATGGTCAGGGCTGTCCTCAAGAAATGCATTGCCTATTCGAGCATCTGGTCCATCTCCGAGCACGATCCGAATCGAACCCAATCCCGGTCCAAGCGTCACACCACTTGACGAAAGTACATCTCCGGTCAGTTCGTCGAGAATCCTTAGAAACGCTCTCGCTTGAAAGTGGATGTCCTCGTTTCCTTTTTTGAACTTGTCTAGTTCCTCCAGGACAGCGATCGGAATAGCAATATCGTTTTCTTCGAAACGGCGAATGCATTCGGCATCATGCAAAATAACGTTGGTGTCTACGACGAAGAGCTTGGGGGGTTCTGGAGGCAATGGATTGGGATTCCGAGTTGGTTGAAAAAAGGATTTACCATGAGCAAGTGTTTGCCCGACGTCATGCGTAAATCCTAAACTGAATTCAATCGAATGACGTTGGGATTGAGAGGCCTGGGCGCATCAACAAGTCAATGGCTCGAGGATTCCCAGGGAAAGAATCGGACGGCTCATAAAAATTCATCAAAACTACACACGAACTAGACACAATTCGCACTGCGAGGCCTTAGAATCAGCTGCTCTAGCCACGCAGTAGAAATCATTCACTTAGCCAATTTATTCGAAGGAGATAGTCCGTGACCAATCCATTGAAAATCACGAAATGTTTTATAAAGAAGAGCGGTTGCTACTCGCTTCTACTTTTTGGAGCTATGAACGTCGGCACGGCTCAGGCTCAAGAAAAATCGGCGAGCGAACTTGCACGTGCATCAGAGACTCGCTTTCCAGGGCCGACGGAAAACGGTTATTTGTTGCCCAGCGGTTGGCACATCACCCCTGCCGGTCGACAAATCGAAACAACCGACCTGCTTCTCAATATCCTACCACTCAAAGATTCGAAACACGCGGTCATCGCTACAAGTGGCTTTAACGAGCATAATATCGCTTTGGTGAACCTCGATTCAGGGTCGTTTGTATCCAAGGAATCGGTATACCAAAGTTGGTTTGGACTGGCGCTAACTGCTGACGAAAAGAAAGTACTCTGGTCGGGTGGTGGTGCCGGGCGTTTGCACACGTTCGATCTTTCCGACTCCAAGCTAACTCGCACCAGTGAACCTGAGCCAAACGTTCGTTCGATGAAGCGTGAAGAGATGGCGGCTTTGAGAGCACAGCTCGTAAAGGACAAGTCTTTTCGGAGTGGGCTCTGCCTCGATGAAAAGCGCCAGTGTGTTTATTCGCTCAAGATCAACTCGGGCAAGCTTGCAGTGATACCGTTTGGAGCCGACGAAGCAAAAGAAGTTGAATTAGGGGGACGTCCCTACGATGTGCAGTTAAGTCCCAAGAATGGCTTGCTTTATGTTTCCGATTGGTCCGAACGACGCATCTCGGTAGTCGATCCTGTTTCGCTTCGAGTTGTTGCCAGAATCCCGGTTGGCGAGCATCCCAATCAGATCGCCTTCCATCCGACCGATGATCGCCTCTTTGTCGCCTGCGCATCGTCCAACGGTGTTTGGGTCATCGACACCAAGCGAGGCATCGTCACTGAAACGATTTTTACCGGACTCTTCCCCCGCTCTCCGGAGGGTAGCACTCCCGATGCCTTGGCAATCTCGCCCGATGGAGAAACCCTATTCGTTGCCAACGCCGACAACAACTGTATCGCCGTGATCGAAGTCGAACATCCAAATCGGAGCTCGGTCAAGGGATTCATCCCAACGGGTTGGTACCCTACCTCCGTCGCTATCACACCGAACGGTAAGAACCTTTTGGTAGGCGTAGGCAAAGGAAATCAATCGAAAGCAAATCCGATTCCAAAAGTCGAAGTCCCCGAATCGAAATTGACTGAAACCGAACAAGCCGTTCGAAAAATTCAGCCATTTCCATACATCGGAACGACTATGACGGGCGCGCTATCGATCGTGCCTGTTCCAGACGAAGCGGCATTGAAAGAATACACACAACAGGTTTATCGGAATTGTCCGTATTCAGACGATTTGTTGAACTCCGTTCCGAACACCATCCCAACCGCGATTCCAAACAAAGTCGGTGCTCCAAGCCCAATCAAATACGTGATCTATGTGATCAAGGAAAATCGAACCTACGATCAGGTTTTCGGGGACTTAGCCAATGGCGACCACCCCATAGGAAAAGGGGACCCGAGCTTGTGCATGTTTCCTCGTAAAGTCACTCCGAACCACCATAAGCTTGCAGAGCAATTTGTGCTGCTGGACAACATGTATTGCAACGGCCAGGTGAGTCGAGACGGTCACCCTTGGAGCACGATGGCTTACAACACCGACTACATCTCGCGAGACTGGCACTTGACTTACTCGCAGCGACTAGGAGTCGACGATGATGACGTCGGTGACTTGTCCAATGCACCATCAGGTTATATTTGGGATGCGTGCTTGCGAGCGGGGGTCAGCTATCGCAACTACAAGGAATACGGTAGTCGTGTCTCGGACGATACCGGCAATACTAAAATGGAGGGCAAGGTTCCTGGACTTGTGGGTCACATGTGCCCCAATTTTGGTATCGGCAAGGGTCGTGAACGGGACATGGACCTAATCGAAGTCATGCTTGCCGAGTACAAGCAGTTTGTCGAAAACAAAAACATGCCACAATTCATCATGATGAGTCTTGGTGAAGATCATACGGATGGAACGCGACCAGGTTCCTTTACTCCGCAAGCTTGTGTTGGCAGCAACGATATCGCCTTAGGCAAACTTGTGGATGCAGTCAGCCACGGTCCTTTATGGGCCGAAACCGCGATTTTTGTGATCGAGGATGACGCCCAAAACGGGCCTGACCACGTCGATGCGCACCGCACAGTTAGTTTCGTCATTAGCCCCTATTCCAAAAGGGCATGCGTTGACAGCACGCAGTACAGCACGGTCAGTATGATCCGAACCATGGAACTCATTCTTGGGCTGGAACCGTTATCGCAATACGATGCTGCCGCACGGCCCATGTTCAACAGTTTTACCAATGTCGCTGATTTAACACCGTACACTCTCGACGCGGCACAGATCAATCTCGAGGCCAAGAACGATGCCCTAGCCTATGGTGCCGACCGATCGATGCTGATGGATTTTACTGAGTACGATCGAATCGATGATTTCGAATTGAACGAAATTCTATGGCACTCCATTATGGGTGTGGACGCACCTACGCCTCCGGCGGTTCGACGAGCAATTGCCTTTCGTGCGATTGGCCGTGGTCGATAACCCTCGATTGCCTTCAATTTCTTTAACCCCGAATTGCTAGAGGTACGGCGTGAGTCATTTGTCGCAAGCTAACTTGAGCACCGAATAACATGTCGTAATGCAGCGAGACTGCATCGACAAGCAGTTTATTCATCATTACTGCTTGATGGATCCGCGAGCCGAGTGTTTAGTGTCTCCAAAACTGGAATCAAGTCCGCTGCGGAGCGGAGAACGAAGTGGGCTCCCGCAGCGAGGAACTGCTCTTCCAGTAGACTCAAGCGTTGATTCAGCGATGCTTCCGGGAGCGATTCTGCTTCGACTTGGCTGAGACCGAGTCCGTTTCCAGTCATCGTCACACCCACCACCCACATGCCGGCATTGCGAGCGGCTTGAATTCCTATCGGTGTGTCATCGACAACGAGTACGCTGGCGGGTGGATAGACGCCAAGGGCTTCACAGGCTCGAAAGTTTAGCCAGGGCATTGGACGTCCGGCGGGAACTTCGTCCGAGCACAAGACGACGTCCGGCGCGTAGCCTTGCTCGCGCGCTTTCGGAACCACTGCGTCCATCAGTGCTCGCGTGTAACCAGTCGATGAACCGATCTTCAGTCCTCGATTTCGCAATTCATCTATCAATTGTGGAATGCCGGGAATCACGTCCGAGCCCTGAGATAGTACAGAGAGTTGCAAGGGTAAAAAATCTGCGTACAACTTGTCGACATCCGCCATGCAGGGAACCGAGCCGAATTTATTTTGCCACGCATCTGCCACGCGTGGAACAGTCAATATGCTTGCGATGTGTTCGCGTTTGGCTTGGCCCATTGGACCACGAGCTTCCGCTTCTGTTATCTCGATTCCTATGCGCTGAAATATCTCGAGAAACACTTTCACCGGGGCTCGACTACCGTAGTCGACTGTTGTCCCGGCCCAATCAAACAACACTGCCTTTATTTGCATAGTTACGGTCCAATCCGCTGCTAGAGTTTCGAAGGGAAAGCAAGGCTGCCAGTGAGGCTGACAGCTTCTGTTTCATTGTTCAGACAGGCTGGCAGCCTGTCCCAAGTTTACCGCCATAAGTTTTCGGCGACACCAAAGGCCATGGTCATGCCAGCACCGCCCAGACCATTTACGATTCGAACGTCTGGCATGGGCTCGATCACCCAATGCGAGTCATTCGGATTCTTGGCGTAAATCCCATGCCAGCGTTGTGCGATGGTCCAATTTGGCAAACAAATAATCTTGCGCAACTCGCCGAGAATTAACTCGTCGATCTCTTGACGATCGAAAGGAGTGATCTCAGTGCCATACTCATGGGAATCACCCAA
>CAMDKL010000226.1 GCA_945900945.1 Pirellula staleyi DSM 6068 | reverse complement strand
GTAGGGCGCTAAAGCAATTCGCAAAACGCTAGCGATATGAAAATCCACGATTGGAAACGACATTTAGCGTTGCGGACAAATCCATTGGTTCGCTAGCATTTTTCGAACTGCTGTGGGTTCGTTGGTACGTTTTTATTGTCCGGTTGCCTTAATTGCTAGCTTGCGAGTCGTCCTGTTGAAAATGTGTTTTGCGGGACGACTTAGTGGACCAGGACTGGACTTTCGCTTTCTGCAAGCAATGACTTCGCGGAACTTGAATTGGGTTCATGTTCGCATGTGACCATTAAATCCATAGATACTGTCCATCGCCCGTCGTCGTCTCCTCGCACAACCCAGTGTGGAATCATGCAAACCGATTGATGCACCAGTTCGAATCCTCCTTCGCTTTGGCTAACCGTAGCGATTGGGAAGCACCAAAGTCCTGTTGGTCGGTTGGCAGTCCATTGCACATTCGCCCCTAGCCATTGGTCGATTATTCCGATGAAGTCGGTTGACTCGATGTTTAGCACCGTGCCAAGGTGTCCCATTCGCTCGCAACGGTCGTCGTAAAAGAATCGGTCATCTGCTCCTGCGGGCATGCCCGCAAAATTGAACTCCACGCCGAAGTCAAAGGGACGACCGGGCGGTAGCCCTTCAATCAGATAGGTGATTTCGAGCGAGTGGCTTCCAGCAAAGAGTGTGATCCCCTTGGTGATGGTCAGGGGTACGCCCCATGCATTCCCCTCGCGTCGCATTTGGACTTGAATTTTTCCAGCACCACGACGTAACTTGGCGTCGTAGGGCAACGCAACAAAATCGCCTCGCTCTATCGCGGTACTTCTCTGCACGTCTTCGGCGGAAATGCCGTGTTCGAAGAAATGATCGACTAGCGATTTGCGAGGGAATCTGTCGTACTGAAGTAGATCTTCTAGCCCTTGTTGTTTAAATACAACTCGATCATGAATGCTTGCAGTTTCGTTGGAGGACAGGCTGTTGCCTAACTTGACTTTGTCATGGTATTGCTCGGGCCGGCGCTGCATGGTTGCTAAGAGATTATGCTCGATGCCACGAATGTCTAACTCGTAAAGCATGCCACCACTAGCGGGGGCCAGGTAGCCGATCAGTTGATCATTGGCCAGTCGAATCTCAGGAAACAGGTCTTTGTTGTAGTCCTCCGTTGTTACATCGACCCATTCGCCATGCCGGCCATTGGAACGCTCGATCAAGTTATCTGCTGCAATCAATTCACGGTAGGTCGCATTGCGAAGATGTGGCAGGTAGATTCCTCCAAATGCTCCATGCCAATAGGGGCAATTGCACTGTCCGCGATAAAGGTGGTCCTCCGCTTGTGGCAGCAGGGATTTGTCGCCATTGCTTCGACGAGCAAACTCCAATCGACGGCTTACGTCCAGCATTCGACAATACATTTCGTTGGCTTCGGAATACTTGATACGGAAATTACGCCAGTATCCACCACGAATGAAGGGCTTGATTTGTGGCCAGCGGGAGTCATTCTCCAGATCACGCACGAGCGCATCGTAAGAGCCTTGACGTACTACGGGCAATGCCCATTCGGTCATTTCTCGATAGGAGCAGTCGGGTAGATACACCGAACCCGATGGAGGCGTTTCCATGATGGTTTCGGAAGGAGTTGTTGTATGCAGCCAATCACGATTGCGTGTGAGCTGATCAAAGAATTGACGTAGCCACCCACGTTCATAGACATGCTGCTTGGTATTCGGCCAAGTACCGAACTTCTCACCGTCATCTCCAAACAATAGCACGGAGCCTGGTGCTCGGTTCGCAACGCTTCGACAGTATTCGATAGTATCTGCGGTTGGTGCAAAGGGGAGCAAATACCGAAGCCGCTCGCTCCCTGGGAAGACACGCAGCACATGGCCGTCATCTTCGGTTAGGAAATAATTCGTCAATTGGGAATCATCCCAACCTGCGGCGCGAAAATGGAAATCGTCGAGGATGGTGTACTGCATTCCCGCAGGAACTAAATCTCGAGTCAACTGGCTTTCCCAAACACGCTCCGGCATCCACATTCCAGAAACTGCAGTGTCAAATCGGGTCTGTAGCCACTGAGTGTATTTCACAATCTGGCCAATGCGATCTCGGCTAGGAAGCATGGTCAAAATAGGCTCATAGAACGGACCACCGACGATTTCAATTTGCCCTGCGGCCACGAGCGCTTTGATCCGATCAATGTATTCAGGGTGCCGTTCTGCAAGCCACATCATCAGCGGTCCCGACGTATGCAATGCAAGCTTCAGGTATTCATATTGCTCAAAAACATCGAGAAACGGCAAATAACTATCTTGATAGGCTTGTTCGATCACGCCATCGAAATTCCCCACGGGCTGATGGTTGTGCAACACAAGGCAAAGTCGAACTGTATTTTTCATAGGACAAGTTCCGATGGATCACGTGAGCTAATACGGAATGCATTTAGGCAAATGAAAGCGTTCTCGCCGGTTTTTCGAGAACGTGCGCCCTAACGGCAAAATCGGCATGAGTGTTTCAGTCCAATCAGCAACAATTGTCTTGCCCCTACGGACACCCCAATTAGTCCGTTCCTCACGGATTTGGGGACGTAGAGTTGAGCTATGAAGGAAAAAAAACTCTCAAGATTGAAATCGGAAAGTAGGCCATTCAGCGTTCTTTTCAAGGTTTTTTTTGTATTTGCGAGTGGGTGCCGTGTTGAGTCAAGTCCTTCGACAACGGCTCAGAGCACCGCCAAAAATTCGATGGAGGCTAGCCATTTCGTTGCTAAGCATGCAACTAATTCGGAGTCGAGTACTAGTCATAACTTAAACAATTTGTCTGAACCGGTCGTACAACCGAACAACTCTGTACTATCGTCATTATCGTCCGTTCCGCGTCCCGGTTCTGAAACCGGAGACAATCAGCCGCCGATACTGGCGGTTCGATTGCCGGATCATACAGTCTTGGGAGTACCGATAGGGCTTTTCGCTGAGCAGATTTTTTTGATGCGGAATGACGGTGCTATTCAACTAATAAAATACAGCGACATCGTTCAACAAACCGTTCTCAAAGATCGATTTTGGCCGATCGATCGATCTGAACTCGCAAAGCAACTCCGAGCTGAGTTCGGACGGAACTATTCGGTAAAAAGTGATCTTCCCTATTTAATTGTCGCTCGGCCAGAGCATATTGATTCTTGGTGCAAACGCTTTAGAAGCTTGCATCATTCGTTTTCGCTTTACTGTTCCACACACGGCATAAAAACGCGAGAGATAGAATTTCCGCTCGTTGCCGTGGTGTTTGGCTCACGTACCGAATTCCAGCGTTACATCCGCTCGGAGCCACTCCAAGTCCCGGAATCGGTTGTTGGCTGTTACATGCCAGACACCAACCGAATCCTACTGTACGAATCTTCTGGAGAATCGCCCAACGAAACGGAAAAGGTAATTTGCCACGAAGCGATTCATCAACTTGCATTTAACACCGGGCTGCATCAGCGTCGAGCTGCGACTCCATTGTGGTTGGCTGAGGGATTCGCGTCGATGTTTGAAGCTCCGATGCTCTTGGGAACGCAGAGTCGCGATGGGACTTCGCTTTGGCCCGAATCAAGACAGCACAGCTGGCAGTTGCTCGCAAAACATCCCGAATCAGTTCATCGCTTGGTGTCTGGACTAATTCAAAATGATTCGGCATTTGAATCCGATGCTCAAAATGCATATGCCGTTGCTTGGGCCATGGCGACCTATCTCTCGCGACGTTGTCCAACGCAGTTTGGAGGCTATTTAAATCGTGTTGGTCAATTACCGCCGTTTGAAAGTTACCAAGCGGGCCAAAGAGTTGCAGACTTTCAAAGTGCCTTTGGGGCCGACAACGGGTTGTTTAGCAAGAAGATAATCAAGTACCTAGAATCACTCGAGTGAGGATGAACCGAGAAAAACAGACGCTTCGTCTTGAATTACCGGCTTGGAAGCCTCACCAGGGAATTCTAGGTGTTCCCCGGGCTCGTCTGAGGTTTCGGAGCTAGATGCCGGGATGCCGTTGAGGCCTTGGTTGTCACTGAGAATTGAACCTACTCGTCCATTTTTCATATCAAAACGAGGAGTTCGAGAACCAAAGGTGACATAATCGTCCGTGTACGGGGAACAGCATAGACTGCAACCGTTTGCGGATAAAATAGTGATGAGAATTGAGATTATAGCTGTCGGTCTTAATCGGCTCATTGCAAACTCTTGCCCTTCGGCAAACGTGACGGATGCTGCCTGCATTCGAATCGGGACTGGCGACGCCGGTTTTGAACGCTAGCGTTCGAGATGGTCAAGTTGGCACTGACCATGTCTGACACGATTCTCGTATCGGCAGAGTTGAGTTGTGCAGTTTAGGCTGAGATTGCGGATTAAAAAAAATATTCCGTATGGGACAGCGTGTCGAATTGTTCAGTTTCGGACTTGCAAACGCCGAAGATCACAGTGTTAGTTAGTTTGATTCCAAGACACCACCAGTCCAGCGAGTAACGAAGTGAAAAAGCTTGGTGAGGGACCGCAATCAAAACTGCAGCCGTCTCGTGGAAAAGCTTGGTGGGTCTGCTTAATCGCTGCTCTTTCGTTCTGTTTATGGGGATCGAACGTCCTACCGATACAGCAGGTCGAGTATAAGCTCTCAACAAACTTGGCAATTTCACAGCATCGAATGCCGCTTTTGCAAAGGTTGAGCTGCGATTCCGGGGGAATTTTTCCTGGCAAGCGCACTCTCTTTTCTGCTCTAGAGATACTGCCAGATGACACAAAGCAGTCGACCTCGGCAAATTCGGAACTCAGGTCGGTCCGTGTTAAAATAACAATTCCAATTCATAGCGAGATCTGTAAAGTGGAAAAGTCACTCAGCGACTTGACCACGCCATCCATGGAGTCCGAGGAATGCCATGAATTTGCAAAACAACTGCAAAAGGAACGATGGCTGCTTGAGTCTTGTTCCCACTCCATAAAGCGATTGCAACTCGATATAGACCGGGAACAGAATGCAATTGAAACCGAGATGGTTGACAATGGCAAGGTCGTCAACTCGGCCGAGCCAACTCCTCGGTCCTCGACACCTTTTCGCTTGACTTCCCATGTGTCGTGCGATCCAAGTGAGCAGTCGCAAACGGGACTAATGGAGACTCTGCGTCATTTGAATCAAATCCGGACAGAGAACGTGGAATCTATGTTGCTCGCACTTGAACGACTGAAGGCGAAAGCCCGTGGCTTTTTATCTCTAACCGGTTCGCCGCGACTGGATCCGGTTGTTCGACCGCTAACTCTGTTCCGTTTCCTGGTATTGAGCATCTTGAGCTTGTCAGTCTGGATACTTTTGATGGGTTGGGTGCAACCATTTCGGAACCAATTTTTGGTTTGGCAAAAAGCACTGCAATGCATGAGGACTGTTCCCGCAATTAGCAAAACGGACTGTACAATGGATTCCTCTTCGACGGGTATGAAGAAAACGATCCATTGGATGCAGAGTGAAGGTATCCCGTATTTGGGTTCCATTCAGGTCCTTTCGGAGGAGAGTTCAGCCAGTCGCTCTGGCTCGCAGACGCAGACCCAACCGGCGGTGAGTTCGGTCGCAACTGAGCGTGCACGCTTGACAGCGGAGGAGCTAGCGTTTTCAGAGCGGTCGCGACAACTCAAGTCGATTACGGTGCTGCGAAGCCTCAGTGGAGGATCGCTGGTGCTTTGGATAGGATTGTTTGCAGCAAGGGTTATTTTCGATCCGGTCTGGCGAGAACTAGTGGCAGTCGCACCACTCGCTGCGATATCTCGAATGATCACTGGGATTCAGTAGCGAGCACCAAAGGGGATCTGGAGAACAGAGGCATTCAAACGAGATCCCGAATTGAGAAGAGGTACTCAATTTTCGCGAGTCGACGCAAGGTTGGCGTAGGTCGCAATTTGCTTTTCACGGGACTCGCCGCCTTGGTACGGTCCTCTTTTTCGATACTTTGGGTTATTTGTATCCGTCAACGACTCAACTCCCAACCCATCTGAACAGCTTGAGATAGCGATGCGACTGATGCGGAAAGGAGATAGCCAATCACCAACACGAATTGCAAAATCCATCGATGCAAAGAGCCTCAAAAAGAGGGTAGATCTTTCCAAACGTGAATTCTTGTTGGGTATCGGTGAACGCAAAGCGGCTGACGGAATCGAACAACGCAGAATCGCGGCCGAGAAAAATGAACGTGCGGTAAAGCAACTGAGGCGATCGTTCGGGACCCCAATAAATCCCATGAGAATTTAGCTATTCTAGAAAAAAGTTACGATGAGTTGATTCGCTCCAACGCACGAACCGAAGAAGGGGGTTACGTCGATTTGAAAACGATCCTCGCCGTATGCAAATGCTCTATACGATTGCGAAAGCGTATCAGAGGGCCTCGAGTTGGCTCGATTTGCTGCTACGAGAAAATCGTTTCGCAAATGAGGACACACTGGCGAACTGGAAATCTCAGATAAAAGAGTTACTCGTTCAAGCCAGAAATGCATATTCCAAGTTGCGTCAAGAAATTACTTCCGCAACGGATTCCTCTGTGAATCCGATATCCGAAAACTTACTTCGCAAAGGATATCCTGTTTCGCATTCCAATGGAAAAAGACGCCCAATTTAAGACGGAGACGAGTCGGGATCGAGCTGGGTGGGAATAATACATCGATTGGCTTTTGAAGGATCTAAAGAACAAGACGTAGCTACAATTTCAAAAAATTGGCCAGCAGCTGCAACCCATCGCGTTGGCTTTTTTCGGGATGGAATTGGGTTGCTAACACGTTACCGCGACGAACCGCTGCACAAAAGGAGTGCCCGTAGTCCGCCGTTAACCATACTAAATCTTGTCTGGCGGGTTCAACGTAGTAACTGTGCACAAAATAGACGTAGGGGTCGCCAGCAATCCCCGATAGCAAAGAATCGTTCGGCCGAGTACTTCTAACTTGATTCCAGCCCATGTGCGGAACCTTATACGACTCTCCGTGGTCTTTCCTTTCAAACCGTACCACGCGTCCCGGCAGGATTCCCAATCCGTCGTGCTGGCCTCCCTCGTCGCTAGTGTCAAACAACAATTGCATTCCCAAGCAGATCCCCAAAAAAGGCTTAATGGATTCGGACCACTCGCGTAGGAACTCCACAAGTTGGCGACGACGCAATTCCGCAATGGCGTCACCAAAAGCGCCAACTCCAGGCAAAATAAGGTGCGTAACCTTTGACAGTTCATCGCGGTCACTGCTTATGATCGCGTTGCCACCGATTCGTTCGATCGCTTTTTGAACGCTGCGTAGATTGCCCATTTGGTAGTCTACGATCCCAACTCGTGGTTCCATACTGTATTGTTCCGGGGGCAATTTGTCCCGTTTTGGGTTGAAGTGTTTAGAAATAAGACACAGATTCGCTGCCCAAGTGACAGGGTAGGGCGCACGAATTGTAAAAAGGTCCTCTTCAGTTGCTAAAGTTTACCTACATTGGTAGGTCCAGCAGCCCCGAAAAGCAGTCTGAAACATTACAAATCGAATGGCGCCCCTGCTTTTTACGAATTGGAACGAAGTTTACGCCTTATTTTGGGTGAAAAGTGGCCCAATAGTTGCTTACAGAGATCTAACCAGTGAACTAATTGTTATTCAGAATCGTCGAATAGCAGTTGACGAGGACCAGACTAGTCAAACGTCGGTGCGATAGAACAATTGTCAACGTGGCAAACCGTTCATACAATGCCCGACGCGAGACTCAAAGGAGTTCAATGACTGAACTTCGTACCCTATCGCCGAGTCGCTTGTAGCGGTTGGGAGCCGCAAGGATTCCACAAGATTCGACTCAGCAGCAGGGAGCTAAGGAATTATGAACACCGACTATCGCATTTCGCTTATTCGAGATCTGAGAGACCAGCAGGTTCGTTTCGCACCTCGCGCCAAGAGGAACGAGCAAGCGGATCGTGCAGAAACGTTGCTTTCGGAATTGGATCCGAGCAAGAACTATCCCTACGACTTTCTTTTTTTTCGCGTTACCGAAGTTCGCCCAGACGCCACCGGCTATCGCTTGATCAAAGGTGATGATGCGGTGCATGATCTTCGACTATTCGTCGAGGACATTACTGATTCAATGAATTTGCGAGTGGAGGAAGCCAAGGAACCGGTTCATACCGTCGAGGATCTAAGCAAGATGTTTAACGTATCGACTAAAACGATTTCTCGGTGGCGTGATCAGGGGCTTGTATCGCGTCGTTTCTTGGCTGAAGGCCGAAAACGGGTCGGATTCCTACATTCCAGTGTTGATCGTTTCGTCACGCAAAACAAAAAACGAGTCGAGCGGGGTGAACGGTTCAGCCAAATTAGTGACGAGGAACGTGACGATATTATCGACCGCGCTCGTCGCATCGCTGCAACCGGTTCGAACCTGTCCGAGGTTTCTCGAACGGTCGCTTGCGAAATCAATCGCAGCACTGAGACCATTCGATACACGATCAAGAATTTTGACCGTCAATTTCCGAAAATGGCTGTGTTTCCCGATCAACGTGAAGTGCTTTCCGACGAAGATCGTCGCGCCATGTACCAGCAGCACAATCGCGGTGTT
>CAMDKL010000225.1 GCA_945900945.1 Pirellula staleyi DSM 6068 | reverse complement strand
GCCGCTCAAGGCCATCAAGACGGTTTGCGGCTGGCTGGCATGCAATACAGCAACGAAGTCTTTGTCTGAAAACTGGAGCAAATCATCCATGGACGTTATTCCAATCTCTGCTTCCCAAAGTCTAAGGGTAACGGTTTGTTTTAATTCGGGTGCAGACGTTTCGGTTTTAGCGATGGCTGGTGGAGGGTAAGGCACGATGATGCATTCTTCGAAAATGTCTTCGTTCCTTGCTTGCTTAGAGCGGTCAAGTCGATGAGCTGTTTCGGGTTGCTGTAAGCCTTGGAAGGCCGAAACGACGGAATTTGGCGCCGAGTCTGGAATGCTCGCTTCTTTTAAAGCAGTCACTGTCGAATTGGGCCACTTGTCGCCAGCCGAATGGGTTGACAAGCGGGAGGACTCCAATCGCGTCTCTGGTCTCCAGCCCAACTTGGCTGCAAGCGCTGGATTGGATTGGGCTATTGCCTTTGTCCAGTTTTCTTGTTGGGACTCTGGCATATTTGCGACTATCGCGGTCAGTTTCGCGAGCCCTTCCGCAGTCGCTCTCTTGGGTGCTTGGTACTGACCGATTTTGCGTTCAAGCTCTAACTGAATATCTCGGAGAATGGCAGCATCGGTTAGGTGCAAATGGGGCAGGGCGGAGAGGGTCGCTGCGGCGACCTGCATTGGCAAGGACTGTACGATTGCGGTGGCCCGTTCGACGGACACTTGGTTGATAACGGTTGCGATAACGATAGGACGTTCCCCTTGCAGGATATCTGCGAGCGTTTCGGCGGGCATCCGTTGCCAGCTCCCACTCTTGGCATCAGAAATTGCGTTGGGGACGCTTATTTGCGGGTCTTGGTTATTTCGATCCTGGTGCCTCGCTTCGCTACTGAATTCGATTTGGTCGTTCACAAGAGAATGTTGCGATGCGAGCAAGGCTGCGGCGGGAGAGAGTGATTCTTTGGATGCAGTTCGTTCGATACGGACACTAGCCGCGTCGAGGAGTCCTTGCATCGATTGGAATGCAGCGGCACGCTCTTGTGGAGTTACGGTCCCTAAATGGACCATAGCTTGTCGCACAAGTTTGCTTTGCGCAGTTGGAAGCTGACCCAGCAAACCGCGTGATGTAACGGCATCTAAGCTCTGGAGCACGATGGCGACGTGCCGAATTCGTTGATCTGATCCGCTTGACATGAAGATTGGTTAATTGGGCTGATACGGCAAAACAGGAACCCAACCTCGACTTGTACGATTTTGCAAGAATTGCGTCCAGCCGGGAATTTCCCAGCATTAGGGGTTTCGAAACGGTATTCCTGGGCCGTATGCTATTCACGTCACCGTCGTTTCTTCTCCGTTTATCTGTCTTACCCCACTTATCATGTCGAAGCACTCCAAGATCGTAGTCACCGAAGTCGAATTCGAAAAATTCCCCTTTATTTACCGTTCGCCGCTGAAATTCGCTGGCCGGGTGGTCAAGGACGTGACCGTTTTTCGCACAGCATTGACGATTGAGGATAAGAGCAAGAAGAAAATGGCCCATGGGATGGGCGAAATGACCATGGGAACTGCCTGGGCCTGGCCGAGCAAGGTACTGACGCCAGAGCAAGTTTTGCGAATAGTTATCGGCTTGGCAGAGAAGATTGCGAGGGCCGCCACGAGCTTGGACCCTGCCGGCCATCCTATCGCCTTAGCGACGCAGTTAAAAGTGATTGCCAAAAATCAAGCCGTTGAATTGGCAACCGCCATGAATCTGACCGAGCCGATTCCCGATCTGGCCGTCGCCTTGGCGATGTCAAGTACCGATATTGCCTTGCATGATGCGTTCGGACGTCTTCACAATACGAATAGTTTCAATTTGCTTACGCCCGAGATTATTGGCTCAGATCTGTCGCCCTGGTTGGGTGAGGATTTCGTAGGCAAGCATTTTAACGAGTCGGTACTGTCCAAGGCCTCGTCAACCTTGAACCTCTATCATTTGGTCGGATCGTTAGACCCATTGTCGGCTGCGGATCTCAATCGAAAGGTTGGCGACGGATTGCCCGAAACGTTGGAGGAGTGGATTAACAAGCAACATCTATCCCACTTGAAGGTCAAGATCACGGGTCAAGATCTCGATGCGGACGTTGGACGAGTGTATGAAATCGATCGAATTGCAATGCGATGCGCTCCGACACGTGATTGGTCCTACTCGATCGATTTTAATGAAGCTTGCGAGAACGAAGATTACGTTATCGATTTCTTAGAACGATTGGATCGACTGTCAAAGGATTCGACGCTTAAGCTTCACTACATTGAGCAACCGATACAGCGCGATTTGCGAGCTCGCAAAGAAGTTACGATGCACCGAGTGAGCCGACTCAAACCCGTTGTCATTGACGAATCGTTAACGGACCTCGATTCGCTCATGTTCGCCAAACAACAAGGATATTCTGGAATTGCGATCAAGGCTTGTAAAGGCATCAGCGACTCCCTATTGTTCTCTGCTGCCGCGAAACACTACGGGATGAAAATTTACGTTCAGGATTTAACCTGCGTGGGTGCTTCGTTTTTGACGTCCGCAGCGTTGGCATCCCGAATCTCGGGTGTGACCGCAGTCGAGGGCAACGGTCGGCAATACTGCCCTGCCGGGAACAAGGATTGGGAGTCTCTTTACAGGCCGATGTTCCATATTCTAGGAGGAGTCGTGCCGACCGAATTGCTGGAAGGCAAAGGGATGGGATTCGCTTGGCCTAGGAACATGCTTTCGAAAAAATACGCAAGCCTCGCGACTTAGAGTCTCAAACAATTCCAGACACGAGCTTTCCGTGTACGTCGGTTAAACGATAGCGACGCCCTTGGAACTTGTAAGTAAGCCGTTCGTGATCGATACCCAGGAGGTGCATCATTGTCGCTTGCAAGTCGTGGATGTGAACGCCGTCGCTTGCAATGTTGTACCCAAATTCACATGTCTCGCCGTAAACCGAGCCAGCCTTGATACCGCCCCCGGCCATCCACATGGTAAAACATCGTGGGTGATGGTCGCGACCAAAATTGGTTTGGATTTTTCCTTGGCAATAGTTCGTCCGTCCAAACTCCCCTCCCCAGACCACGAGTGTATCTTCCAATAGTCCTCGCTGCTTTAGATCGCTGACCAATGCTGCCGCTGGCTGGTCGGTCTCTTTGCACAGTTTGGGCAATCCGCCGGGTAGTCCGCCATGGTGATCCCAATCTTGGTGGTAAAGTTGGATAAAGCGAACGCCTCGCTCAGCCAATCGGCGAGCCATTAAACAATTGGCTGCGAACGACCCTGGCTTCTCTACGTCAGGACCATAACTATCGAGCGTGTTTCGAGATTCGCTCGATGTGTCTGCAACTTCAGGCACACTCGATTGCATCTTAAAAGCCATCTCGTAATGTTCGATTCGATTTTGTATCTCCACATCGTGTGTTTCCAATAGCTTTTGCTCATGCAACTCTCGAAGCCGGTCGAGCATCAGACGTCGACTCTCGTTACTTACTCCATCTGGATTGCCCAAATAGAGCACGGGATCTTTAGCGGCTCGTAACAAAACACCTTGATGCCGAGTCGGTAGGAAACCGCTACCCCAAAGATGAGCCCCCAAAGGTTGTCCACTCTTGTCCTTCGTGATCAGAACAACATAAGCTGGAAGATTTGCGTTCTCTTGTCCAAGTCCGTAACTCAACCAAGAACCGATACTGGGTCGCCCCGCTATTTGCGTCCCGGTTTGAAAGAATGTCACTCCCGGACCGTGATTGATCGCCTCCGTAAACATTGAACGAACGATGCACAGATCACCTGCAATGTTGGCCGTATGCGGTAGCAATTCACTGACCCATGCACCCGCCGGTCCATGCTGATTAAACTTGAA
The DNA here is from genome assembly GCA_945900945.1 of Pirellula staleyi DSM 6068. Taxonomy (GTDB): domain Bacteria; phylum Planctomycetota; class Planctomycetia; order Pirellulales; family Pirellulaceae; genus JBKCUI01. Next base: position 4,899 of record CAMDKL010000225.1, on the reverse strand, counting down.
TGGCGAGCCGACTAGGGGAAGCGACGATTGATTTCCGGACATGCCTGTCAGACGCTGCGTTCCGCGAACGGAATCCGGCAATTGCTCTCCCTGCATCACATTTAGTGCTGGTTTATAGTCAAACAGATCGAGGTGCGATGGCCCACCTGACATAAAGAGATAGATCACTCGCTTTGCTTTGGGAGCAAAATGAGGCGAACCCAAAATGCCGTGATCCACTGAAGCTCGATTCTCTCCCTCATTGGAGTCCGCCGATAGCATTTCCGCCAACGCAATTCCACCTAATCCTAAACCCGTGCAGCCCAATCCGGCATGACCGAAAAAGGTCCGCCGCGAAGTGTCGGTGTGGTTTTTCATTGGGTCGATCGCGTTACGCGGATGTTTCATTTTGGGTCGCAATTTGCGAGGACTGGTTATCGTTTCACAACACAAAAATCATGATTGAGCAAGGCTTGGACAAGAATGGTTGCAGCGGCCGCTTCCGGGTTAGGAATCCCCCTGTCGCGAGGCGCATTGCCTATTTTTAGGAGCAGCTCAGCGTCCGATGGATGGGCACTAAAATGCTCCAGTTGCTCGCGATAGAGGCGACCGAGTATTTCCATTTCTTTCGCACTAGGACTATGGCTTAAGCAAAGTCGGCAGCCATTCTCGACCATCCTGGTCACGTCACCTTGATTGTCGCGGTGCAACTTCTCGCCACAAACGCGAGCCGCTTCGACATATTGGATTCCGTTGAGCAATACCAAGGCTTGAAGCGGCGAGTCGGTCCGCTCTCGCTTTGCAGTGCAGACTTGACGCCGTGGTGCATCAAAAGCAATCATGGCTGGAGGTGGCCCTGTCCGTCGCCAATTCGTATAGAGACTTCTTCGATAAACGCTGTCGTCGTTATTGGTTTTGACTGGCTTAAACGATTCGGCCATTTCATACGGATTCACAGGTGGGCCACCTATTTTGCGATTCAATAAGCCGGACACGGAGAGCACATTGTCACGAATCATCTCGGCTGGCAATCGAAAGCGTGGTCCGCGAGCCAACCATTCGTTGTCTGGATCATCAGCCATGATTCGTTCATCCGCTACGCTCCGCTGCTGGTAGGTCTGGCTCGACACAATCACTTTGAGCAGTTTCTTCATGTCCCATTGATGGTAGATCAAATCCGATGCAAGCCAGTCGAGGAGGTCGGGATAAAGCGGTCGAGCCCCCTGGCTTCCAAAGTCTTCCGAAGTTCGCACCAATCCTCGACCAAAAAGGCTCTGCCAAACTCGATTGACGGTCACGCGAGCGGTCAACGGATGTTGTGGCTCGGTCAACCATTGAGCCAACCCGAGCCGGTTTTTTGGCGCACCGCTGGGAAAAGGAGAAAGGAATGCGGGAGTTCCGGCAAACACCTCGTCCCGAGGTTGGTTGTACTCGCCTCGAATGAGCGTAAAGGCTTTCTTTGGCACAGAAAGCTCTCGCATAACCATGATCTCTTCCGTTCCGTCGGCGGCCTTATTGTAGTCACCTCGTGCCGCTCGCAATTCGACCAGTTGCGACCTCCAAGGAGTGCTCTGGGTCGCAAGATAGTAGTCGAATAGGAGTTCGCGATTCCTTTCGGTCATCTCCGAACTTGAATTCGAAAGAATCTCAATTGCAGCCGGTTCGTTGAAAAAATAGAGAACCTCGAGCGGAGTCAATTGACGATCAAATACACGGAATTCGTCAATGAGTCCATCTTTGAAACCCCGGTCGCGAAATCGCTCCCCTAATGCAATGTTGTCACCACCACCACCTGTTATCTCTTTTGTGAGTTTATCTTTAACGAGGTGCGTGTTGGCGGCGTTGCCATCGACGAAGATACTAAGTCCCTCGGCTCGACTACTTCCATCCGATGCAATAACAACATGGATCCAAGTTCTTAAAGGAACCTTTTCTTGAGCAGCGATCGAAATCGCATTCCCAGGCCAGAAATGGATCAACGACCATTTGAGTCGTCCCTCTTCCATCAGCAGTTCGTAACCACGGCTGGCCGCATCCGTCCAGGCTCGTGAACGATGGAAGACAACGGCTCGCTCTTTCTCGTCTGGCGTTTTTAGCCAAAGGGAAATGCTAAACGGTTCGTGTCTGGCAAAATTGCCAATCGGCAAATCAACGGGATCATCGCCGCTAAACTCGATCGCGTTGTTGAACTTTCCCGGGACAACCTTGTTCTCACCTCGAAGCAACGCCGGTTTGCCTTGTTTAGTCTGGTTCGCAAGCTTGTCCCCATTCACTTCGTCAAACGAAAATCGTCCTATCTCATTTTCAGAAAAGCCATTTGTCGACGAAAGATTTGGATTCGCATTATTTGATAAATGGTCACGAGTCTTCAGCCATTCTGCAAAGGCGATTCGAAGAGTCGGTTTCAATGCCCTTTGACGAGCTTCCATTTCCGCCACGACTTTCCCTAAAGTGGCTAATTTTTCCTTGGCACTGACGTCGTTTAACCAAAGCGTTGGCGTTGGAGGCGAGCGTGTGAAGTAGGAATACAGGCCGGCTTCATCGATGTTCTGAAACATCGAAAAAAGCTGATAGTATTCTTTTTGGGTTATCGGATCGAATTTATGATCGTGGCAACGAGCGCATTCGAAGGTCAGCCCCAGAAACGCTGTCGCGAATGTCTGAACGCGGTCGCAAACGTACTCGACTCGATACTCCTCCTCGACACTGCCTCCCTCTGCCTCTTGTTGATGCAACCGATTAAAGCCGGTAGCAAGGATTTGGTCGTCGGTTGCATTCGGAATCAAATCACCAGCAATCTGAAACCGGATGAAATCATCGAAGGGTAGATTGTTGTTGAAAGCTCTGACAACCCAATCCCGCCAAGCCCACATGTCTCGCTCACGATCCACTTGGAATCCATAGCTATCGGAATAGCGAGCCACGTCGAGCCAATCTGTTGCCATGCGTTCGCCATAAGCCTCGGACTCCAGGAGGCGATCGACCACGCGTTCGTAACCGCCAGGCGACGAATCATTAACAAAATCCGCGATTTCCTTTGGCGAAGGTGGCAGTCCAGTGAGGTCAAAGCTCAGGCGACGAATCAATGTCTCACGATCGGCGGTCGGCTGTTGGGATAGACCCCGCTTGGAAAGTGCGGCCCGCACGATTGCATCCATCGGATGCAAGCTAGGTTGCTTATCGGGGATCACAATGGCCTTGAGCGATAGAAAGGACCAATGCCCCTCGTAGTTCGCCCCTTCCTGGATCCATTGTTCCAAAATCGCAACGTCCCGCTTGCTAAGCGGTTCGAGTTTGGAAGCAGGTGGTGGCATTCTTTCATCGGGATCATGACTCTTGATCCGCTTTACAAGTTCACTTTGCTCGGGCTTGCCAGGAATGAATGCATTAGCCGATAGCGCGGATTGCCGTTCATCTAATCGCAGGTCCGCCTCCCGTTTGGCCCCATCGGGTCCGTGGCAGAAGTAACACTTGTCGGAGAGGATGGGACGAACGTCTCGATTGAACTGAATGGATTCTTCGCCGAAGGCTGAAAGCGAGAGAATGATCACAACGGGGAGCAGGGGTAGGTATCGCATGATCGTCCCATTCTAATCGAACGAAGACAATCCGGGGGCTTTCGCCGGCGCGAGCCCATGGACTTATTTAGCATCGTTCAATCTTTTATTGTCCCCTTTCGCTTTGCGAAAGATTGGAAAAACGCTACTTTCGCCGAGAGAAAGGCGACACTTAACATTTCCACCGCCATCTCCCGATTTGACCGAACCCTCCACAAGTCCGCCACCGGTTCGCGGATTAAACCACCGGACATCGAACTTTCGCTTAGCGTCCGACAAATCAAGATGCGTCGAACCTCCAGTAGGAAGGTAAACTAAATAGATTGTGCCCTTTTTAGCGAAACAGAATTTGCTGTTTGAGTTGTCCGCATTGCCAACCAGGTTGTCCGCACAGGACATCTCCCAAAATGGGACTTTTGGGTCTCGAAAAAAGTCGACTGCGAATCGACAGAAGTCCCATGACTGGTCGCGGCTACGAAAGTCCTCGCAAACAAGATCGTTCCGCTGCTTTTCCCGCAACTGGGTACTCCGCCGCAACCTCCAAGAATACCTTTCGAAAGAAGGCGAAACTCCGAAACACGTTCGCTTTGTCGACACACGTCACCATCCGAACCCGCATCTGCCGTTCGCAATGGCCCTGTTACACCTGGATAAAGCTTGACCAGACGAACAGCCGCATAGACGTTCAGTGCACGCCTTAGCCCCATCATCATCTCGGGTTGAACTTCCGTTCCGTCGGATTTGCGAACGTTAGGCAATCCGATCTTGGCCAGCAACACAGCATCGGCATTGAGACAAGCATCGAGCACATCTTTCGGTAGCGTCTCACCCGATTTCAAATACAAATTTGCACCGGCTTCGTAGAATGTGATCTGCAAATCGCCGTCTGAGTTCATCGCATTGGCGTTGATCGAGAAATCGAGTCTGCTTATCAAGCAGTAACAAGTACAATCGAGCGGTCTCTTCTAACTCCTCGACGGCATAAACAGCCGAATCTAAATCGCCGGCAGAAACGACTGGTCCATGATTCGCCAGCAGCATTGCACGCGACGTACTGGCGACCCTTTCCACTTCGCCCGCCAACGCTAGATCGCCAGGCGGGAAATAACCAATTAACGGTAACCTACCAATTCGCATCACATAATAAGCGGTGATCGGCGGCAACACGTCGTCCGGATCGATATTGCTCAAACACGAAATAGCCACTGAGTAACGCAACCGGCCAATAAAAACGTACCAACGAACCCACTTCTGGGTGGGACAGTCGGTTCACGCGGAAGTTTCTTGTTGGCTGCCATGCCTAAAGGTGATTTGAAGCTTAGTTATTTCGCGTGAATCGACTGTCCTACCGAGATTGCCAATC
>CAMDKL010000224.1 GCA_945900945.1 Pirellula staleyi DSM 6068 | reverse complement strand
TAAGAACTCAGCTACATTTCTTGATGCGCAGCCACGATAAGCACCTATGCTTAAGTTTTCGAACAAAATGAATGAATGAACATGGATGGACAAGATGTACAGGATGATTTCAATTCGCTTATAGATTCACTCGTGTCGTGTGAATCGTTTGGTTTCGAGTTTCGGATTGCCAAAATGGATCAGTAGGCCGACCTCGATTCCGGTTGCCTTTAGGGTGTTAATAATCTGGGCCTGGTGCTCGGGAGCGATCGCCTTTGCAGCCTTGAGCTCGACGATTATCCTGTAAATCCTGTAAATCCATGTTCGTTTCTCCGGTTTTGTCGACTGGTGATGGTTATGCCAGTTTACTTAGGCGACCGGCAGGTTCGAATGTACCAAAGTAGCAGGCACATTCCATGTGCCGTAGCAGGCAGCGGACGGCACATGGAATGTGCCTGCTACCTTCTGGCAGGTAGTTTTCAGCCTGCCGCTCGCCGTATGTACAGGTGCTTATAAAAAGGCTGAACAACTAAGCGACAATGACTATGCTGCCGGCCGCGATGACACAAACTCATTATGGTAGGCGGATTCAAATGAAATCGCACCGTTCGAAATTTTTCGACCTGTAGGATTGAAATACCTGCGAGGCTGAATTTGTGTTATTGCGACTAGCCGCAACGCGGCGAAATGCTCTAGCCATGCGCGAAAGACTCGAACCAAAGGCTCGCGCCCTTGGCAGACTTCATTTCGTCCCTGCGGGACTAGGAATATCCAAGCTGCTCAAAAAACATCGGAAACCAACTAAGCATCGTGCGGAAAACAAGTTGTCGCCTGTTCGCTCTGCGAAAGTAGCGATTTTCCGTTTTTTCGCGCAGCGAAAGGCGACAATAAAAGATCGCTCGCCGCCAAGTAAATGAAAACAAAACGGGCCGCGAACAATCGCGACCCCTTCGTTTACTTTTCGAGGATCACCACCTCAACTATCTATTCGCATTTCTAATTTCGTTTCAACATGCGGTCATAGATGCCCGCAACTCGCTGCATGCGGACATCGAACGCATATTCGTTTTCAATCCGTTTTCGCGCTCCAGCGACCAGCGATTGCGTTAGGTCTTTTTCCGATATCGCCTCGCCAATAGACCTCTCCAACTCTGCCGGTGCGTCCGCTGCAATGAGTCGGCCGGTCTCTCCCGGCCGTACCAGCGAAGGAATTCCCGCAATTCGAGTGGCAATCACAGGAGTTTCCATCGCCATGGCCTCCAATACAACATTCGGCAAGCCCTCGCGAATGCTATTGAGCACGAACAAATCCATCGCTTGATAAAACAGTTTTGTATCCTCCAGTTGCCCGAGCAATCGAACGGAGTCTTCCATCCCCAACGCTCGAATACGAGCTTCTAACTCTTCACGCTGCGGTCCATCTCCGGCGATCCAAAGATCAATCGCCAAGGAGTTGCGATGCAATCGTTCGATCGTCTCAATCAATTGCACGATTCCTTTCTCAGGTGAAAGTCGCCCAACGGTACCGACTAAAAACCGATCTGGCCGGGCACCCATCTTGGCTTTCGCCGCTTCTTTATTGAGATTTCTGGCAAACTGTTTTGTATCGATCGCGTTGTGCACCAGGTGCACTTTTCGGTCGGGGATTTTCAAACGTCGGCACTCGTCCACTAAATCCTGAGAGACGCAAATCAGCGATTCATACTTGGGTAGGCACCATTGGTCGACACGCTTATAGAGGGGCATCCTGCCGGACATATCCGTCCAACCGTGCAACATCGTCGCCAAAGCGCACCGATGGAATCGACGAACAACAAGACCGATCGCGTTGGATTTGTAGTCGTGCGTTTGGAGCAATTCGATTTTGTGCTTGCGGCACAATCGAACGATATCTCGGACGACACGCCAATCGAGCGGCCCTTTATCCTCGAGGATGGTGAGCGGACATTCAGCCGCAACCGCGCGTTGCTTGAGCGATTCAGCGACGCGGTCCCCAGGCGGGCAGAGGTAGACCACCTCCGCGTCATATCCATGTTTTCGAATAAATCGGGGCGAGTTGAGAATCGTCTTTTCCGGCCCGCCACCCGTTCCCGCCACCACTCGCAAATGCAACATTCGAACTGTCATAACTGCCCTACTGCCCTACTGCCCATAAAAAACGATTGATTGTGCGAACCTACAGCCAACAGGATTGCAACGATCCATGGCGTGTCCACGAGCGTTCCGAAGCAAGCCACGATCAAGAAACCGACGAGTGAGACTCTGGCCAACGCTCGATCGAAACAGAACGATTGATCCAATTGCTTCTCGTTGGGCGTGATCCAAACTCCAACCAACAGGACCGCAGAAATCAGTCCCAGTAGCCCAAGCTCATAGTATAGGTGCACGGCAAAATTCTTAGCTCGCCATACCAAGTGATTATCGCAGGTAAAGCACCAAGGTGCACTAGATTTTCTGCTGATCGGCGAGCGTTTACCCAAGGACTCTTTAATCGCGGCACTAGACGTTGGATTTCGAATCGTTACCCTCGACGTTCCCGACAATGAGACTCCATAGGTTTCTGGCCGAAAACGACGCTGAGCGGGTGACGAGTCGTCAATCTGAGCGTTCGACAGTTCAATATCCAATGGGTTGCTCGACTTCCCAAATAGACTGACTGTTTCCTGAGTCATTTCAAAAGAATGAAAGACGGACTTGTAACACCGATAAAACCTTAACGTACTCACGTCTGGTCCGGTTTGTGGAAACCGTTCCGCATCGAAATGCAGGCTGATGGATTCCGATGTTACGGGCCAGCGAGTCTGCTCGAGGTAGATCGGCCAGCTCCCTTTGAGCTCGATTTCTCCACCGTGGTCTGGACGCCAGGACAGCGGAGGAATAGCGTGCCCCATGTCGGTTGCCATCGCCGTTGGAAACGTTCCCATTCCATGACCGAACGTGCAATCCATCCATCCATTACTGGACAATTCTAACGCCCTCGTCCAATGCCCGACTCGCCCTTGCCAATCCGATTGAACGGTTTCAAACCGCTTTCGGAGTGCTTCTCCTTTCCAAACCAGGAGACAGACAGAAACCGCCAAGATACTTGCAACGCCCACACTGAGACACACACGTATCCAGCGTATCCAGCGAAAACGAGTGTTTGCACGCGATTGCGCTAAGTTGACAACAAACAATAGTAATACAACCTCAATGACCACTGCTGCAATCGTTGCACGCGACATCGTTGCAACAGCCGCATACAACATCAAGGACACGAGTCCGATGCCAGTCGCAATTCTGGGCATCCATTTCGCTTGTTTCGTTGCGACAAATGCGAATGGAATGGACAGCGCGATGAATGCGTCGACATGCTGATCGCCGATATGCATCGTAAAGAATGGACCGGATGCGCGAAACTCACGCGAGAAATCGAAAAGGGATTCGAATAGCCATCGCTCCACAATCATAAAACAACCAACATAGAGCATCGCGCATTGCATACCCCAAACAAAGTGCTTTCTCCATTTGAAACCGCCGCCAGATGCACTTGCACTCAGCGCGCAGCCAGCAAACAGAATTCCCCATATGTACCCTTTAGCAATCCGAAGTGAATTCAGTCCTGTAAAGTAAACCGAAAGCTGATCCCCCCAGGGAGCAACGGGAAGTCGACTCAATCCAAGCGACATGGCCACAACGACGGACAATCCCAAAAAAATCCAAGGCCCCCAAGCCCAAACCAACCCCGCAGTCAAGAACCTCTGCCCCATCTCCACCCTCGCCTCTTGCCCCTCGCCTCTCGCCCCTCGCTTCTCGCTTCTCGCCCCTCGCCCCTCGCCTCTAAAAATCCAACCTGCAAAGGATCCCAGCAGCATCGAATCGTATTCTTGAACGACCAGTTGACCCGTGAACGGATACGCATCACCGGCCACCAGCAAGATTGGAAATAAAAACGGCCAAGAAAAAGGGAAAATGACGGTAATGCCAAAGCACACAACAACCAAAACAAACTGAGTGATTGGCCAAACGGGATGGATGAGTGCAAGCCACAATCCGCCGCCAAAAACAACCATCGACAAGATGCGAAAGAATGCGACGATCAGCCGAGAGTGCTGGCTACTTTGGTTAGCGGACTCCATGCTTAGTCCTCCCCATCACGATCGAGGTAACAACGTAGCCCATGGCATAGCCGCAGGAGTAAATTCCAACATCGGATGCGTCGGACACCAAAGGAGGCAAATAGACTTGCATGACTTCGATGATCGCCCCCAACCCAGTAGTCCAAATTAGACCGATCCAAAATCGTTTGGCAGAACATGAACCAACTCTGATCCAACCGGCCATTGCAATCAGAATTCCTAGGGCACCAAACATGCCTAGCTTGCCTGCCAAGTTCGAGATCGCACTGTACTCGCTCGTGTAGTAATAGCGAAGCAACGGAGCGGTAAAGAACTCCTGCCATCGAGCGAGGATCTCTACATCGTCCCGTAACAAAGACGTGTACCTCAAATTAAAGAAGCCGATCAAAGCTAGGGACCAAAGAGCGCTCGCCACGCTCCAAATCCATCCGCGATTGAGCCAATTACACCAAACCGGATAATACCGAGCAACAACCCACCCGACCCAACCTCCGGCGATGCTGGCGATCGCGTCCGAGCTCGTTGCGAATTTAGAATAGATCGGAATCTGAGCCGCTTCCAATCCAATAGCCAGTATCGGAACGATCAACCAAGGAAACGAACGTCGCCGAGACAACCCCAGCCACAACCCGAAAGGGGCCAGTTTCCCAAAGGACAACAACGCTCCTTTGATGCCTTCTAGACTTGCTAAGTCACGCACACTGAGGGACCATCGAATGCGCCCGGTCGCAATCTTTTCATTAAGTTCAACCTCGCCAATGACGAAATCGAGCGGGTAAAGTGTGTACGCAACGCTTGCCAAGCAAAGAGCGCCGACAATCCATTGAACACGCGACGGAATGGACTCCAACGAGACAAAGTACTCCAATGCGAATGCCATCGGGCGGCCGAAAAGGGCCCATGCCCCAATCCCAACAGCAGCGCCAACCCAACCGGCAAAGATATCGTTCTGCGATACCGTGCGAGGCGGAAACCAAACTTGAACCAGTTCGATCCCCAACACGACGGCACTCAGCGTAGCCAGAATCAAGGGTGCAGCAAATAACAAAAGCAATCGACTACGCCGCCCATAGTCCACAGCCCCAGAGAGCAGGAACGCGGACGGAATCACTACGAGTGCGTTGGCAATCCAATCGGCGCGATTGCCGACACCGAGATTTAGCCATTGGATGGAATGCCAACGATCGAAGGTATCAGGCCACGGAAGTGGAGTGTACTTAAGCGGTACCAACGAAGCGTAGACCAGGAGCAGCGTGGAAGCGATCCCAAGCCAAAACATAGCCCTGGATAACCACGGAATTGTTTTGCGGTTTTTAATCGAATCACTCATTTGAAGTCAGCGTTTGAGATTCAAAAAGGGAGCAAAGCGCAGCAAGCCATTTATCCCGACCTGTGCACTTGAATTGCCTGCGAAATTGAATTGAAGTTGCTCTATTTTGACTTAGGGGCAACGCCCCGCTGACTTAGGGGCAACGCCCCGTTCGTTTGCCTAGCCCAGCCTAACGGGCTGGGAACCAAAGGGCGATTCAATTGCGAAGGGGCAACGCCCCGGCAGTTTGTTAGTCATAAACACTTCTATCGGCAAATAGCCGAACCTTCGGCCCTTAGGATCCATCCCACCGAACACCCAGCCCGATGGGCTGGGCTAGGCAAATGACTGAGCCTTTGGCCCGAAAACGCAAGTATCTCGCAACCTCAAAACGCATAAGCGAGGGCTTCCGTTCAAATCCCACAATTACGCTTCCGGTTACGATGCACCACAACTTCGCTCCGCCCGGATAAGCAAAACAAGCGACAGCGTCGACGACACAACACTACACAGCGCCAGGTACTCGATCCGTGGGAACACGAATACAACACAGGAGGCTAGCAAATGCATTGCGCCCACGCCCAATGCGATCCAAGTCAAGTCCGACTCCCGTTTAGAAATCGTCAATCGAAAGCTGGCCATGTACGACGCGCTGGTGATTCCGCCAGCCAGAATGGTCCACGGCAAAAGTCCCAAACAAGGCCGATAGTCGCTTGAAAAAAAGAACAAGACCACGACCGAGCTACTGAGCCACGCCGCACCTCCGAGCACCAGCAGGAAGACTGGAAAGCGCCAGTTGTAATCTAGTAGCTCCGAAACTTGAATCGCTTTCGAATTCGCCATACGAGGCTGCACAATGCGATGCAACTGAACACTCAGGAGCACGAAAACTTGCTGCACCATAGTTGCCATGCTCATTAAGCCAGCTTCGCGAGTACCGATGGCAAATTGCGCGAAGAGCACCCCCGACGTCACAGGGATGGCACACATTACGGCGAAAATCGCCTGATGCGGTATCGAATGTGCCAAGGCGAGAATCTCTTGCCGCGAAATAGCAAACCGCAGAGTCGGCACATTTCGCCACAAGATAACTGTCTGAACGATCGACGTAGCTGTCCACTTCGCAGCGAACAAGATCGAGGCCCAAATCAGACTGACAGAACTCAATTCAATCAAGCAAAAAACAGCCGTCAAGATACCTAAATCTAGCGCTGCGGATACACGAACAGGAAGGACCGGATTGAGTCGGGCCTCAAAAAAAGGAATCGGAACAAAGCTGTTCGCAATCGAACCCAGGGCCAATATCGAATAGGCAGTCGCAATTAAAATGGATTCGCACCAAACGATCGATGCCGCACAGCACGCAATCGCGAGCGCACCTCCAATCGTAGCAGACAGAACAACGTAAACGGTCCATGTCTCATTGAACCGATCCGGATAACGGACGACACGATCTAAAATGACCGACCGCATACTAGACGAAGCGATGTTGATAAAGTATCCCTGAACACACAAAGCGAACGCCAACCAACCCCATCCCACCGGTCCAAGCGATTGAGTCAACAGGAGAGTCACACCCATCATGCACGCCTGCGAAACGATCGTCAACGAAAAGAGTTGCGTAAGCTGATTCGCGACGGATCGAAACGTCCAAAGCTCCGACATCACTAGTGGTTGGTCAATCTTTGTTTTTAGGATCAGCCGAAGGGCGATAGCACACGGTTTGGTCGGTGAAAACCGGACGCTAACGCATTCCGGCTAATTTGTTTCAACCCTAATTCGTGAGATTGACGGACCACTAAGCACTTATGCATAAGTTTTCGAACACAATGAATGAACATGGACGGACAAGATGTACAGGATGATTTCAATTCGCTGATAGATTGCCTTATGTCGTGTGAATCGTTTGGTTTCGAGTTTCGGATTGCCAAAATGGATCAGCAGGCCGACCTCGATTCCAGGTGCTTAGTCCCAATCTAACCTTTTGCATAGATAGTCTGCGAAAGGGGCAACATGCTGGTCAAAGCGTGCGATGCGAGCGTTCAGGATATCACTGGACGGCAATCAGCAGCTCTATCTAAAGAGAGCTGCCGCACGAGCGAGTCCATAAGCAAAATAGAGAACCGCAAGTGCAGGGATACTTGCAATTCGTCGTTCGACAATGCATGTCCGAACAGAAAGTAATATGGCTGGCAATAGCCAAGCCAACATCGCAATAGCCGCGATAGTCCGCCAGGTTGTGTCCATATAAACGATTGCGACAATGACGATGGCCGCAAGCACAAAGCCTCCAACTAGGTGCCAAAGGGGCCATAATAGACTGGGCAGATCCCTCAACGGAAAGCCCTGGGATATCCAGGCCTTAACACCGCTGCTACCTCGCCAGTATTCCTTGCGAATAAAGGCCAGCAGCGTAGCAGGCTCTCCGTGATGGATGTTGCGAATCCTTTTGTCGCAGACGATGATTCCCCCAAGTTGTCTTAATCGGTGGCATAGATCGACATCTTCCGCAGCGATAAGATCTTCGCGAAAGCCGCCAATGCGCTCGAACGCCTCGCGCCGAACAAAAAGATTTCCCGAACCCAGCCAATCGACTTCACACCGGTCAGGCCCTCGCAGTCGATGAATCGCCCACACCGTCTGGACCCAGGTTCCGTCTTCTGGAGGCAAGCAAAACGCACCGGTGGCCAGGATCCGAGAGTCGCTGTCCAACACCTCGGCAGCTTTCTCTAACCAATCCTCCTTAACTTCGTGATCTGAATCGACAAAGGCCAGGATTCGGCCAGTGGAAACCTCAGTACCTCGGTTTCTTAAGGCGCCAACGCGAATATCTGGGTACACCAAGACCGTCGCTCCACACTTCGTCGCAACAGTTACCGAGTCGTCCTGCGACGCATTGTCAATGACGATCAACTCGCTCCTACCACGTTGAAGTTTCAAGCTCGATAAGCAACGATCGAGCCGTTGTGAGTCATTTCGAACGGGAATAACGATAGAAAAATCTATTGAATCACTATTATTCACCTTCAAGGATCAACTCCGAATTTGAGTAGTGAAAAGGCAACTCTTCAAGTGCATTGTCGCAATGCACCCCATGCCGCAATTCTCAACAAGGATAGCTGTGTAAAAATCCACTCGCAGCCATTCGTCAATATGCGATCTGAAAGATTGCATTGTAGGGCATGCTAAAACTGGAAATAGAGAAATGGGCTATTCTGCCAGCTTGAAACGTAAGCCAGCGCAACGCCAAAAACAAAGGCCCCTGTATAGATCGAATAGTTCCATCCCCGATCGCGATCGTGCATTTCGATTGGGTTCTTTCCAACCATAGACCAAAGCCCAGCGATGACGAGGAACGTAACGAACTTGAATGCATGTTCTGGCATCAAACCCACAACCGGGAAAAACATC
>CAMDKL010000223.1 GCA_945900945.1 Pirellula staleyi DSM 6068 | reverse complement strand
TCCCCACCATTGCATTCAATGAATTTTAGACAATGAAAAGTCCAAGGCCTGTTTCAGCCGTCGATCCAAATTCGAGTGAGTTGAGCCACGCGCATAACGCATTGCAGGATTGGCAATCTCGGTAGGACAGTCGATTCACGCGAAATAACTAAGCTTCAAATCACCTTTTAGGCATGGCAGCCAACAAGAAACTTCCGCGTGAACCGACTGTCCCACCCAGAAGTGGGTTCGTTGGTACGTTTTTATTGGCCGGTTGCCTTAACCCATAAAAACCTCTTGAAATGGGTCCTTCGTGAGCGTCACCCCAAGGCTTGCATTCAAATTCATTGAGCTTGACCCAGGGTCGACGTTTCCCTATGGTCCTCCTGGCCTGTGAGATCACGTCCTAGCGTCGATTTGAGCAGTGCACTTTTCGGAGATTCATTGTGACTTGGAATATGTGATTGAGAGCCCGTGAAAAGGTAGCTATTGATGTGCATGAGTAAGATCCGCCAAATCGCTTGTGCCATGCTTTTTGTCGTAGTTGCGACTCCCAACGGTGCAGCCCAATCGACGCCACTTCAAGCAACCCAGTCCCAGTCGCTGTACGTGGTTATTCGGCGCGATGTTGATATTCTGCCATCGCGAATGTCTTACGTTAAAGAATCGCTGACGCAGCTGTTCAAAAATTATGTGCGGGTGGATCCTGCGAATACTAGCAGGCTAGAATTGCAGTTAAATTCTGGGCGAGCGACCTTGGAGTTCCGCACCGCAGAGAACCGGTTGCGAATCGAGGGCCCCGAGGCACTGGCTAACGACATTGCGAATCTTGTTAGCACATTTACTATGCTCCGGCCCGAGGAGGCGATACGTATCCTGCCTCTGCATGACAATGGTCAAGCTTCACTTTCGAAGTTTTCCCACATGGCCCCATCAACGGGGAAAAACCCGATGCGACTCGCTTCGGCGCAACAAGAACTTACGCCCACTCTACCACCCGCGAGTTCTGGACAAATAGACAATACAGCAAAACAGGACAGCGAAAAGGTCAAGGCTCCGACTAGTTTACCGCTGCCGCAGTTTGAAGGCGTCCAGATTGAAATGTTGCCAGAGATCGATGCAATTATTTTGCGTGGCAGGGATCAACAGCTAATGGACTTGACGGAGATTATCAAGCGGCTGGACGAGGCAAGCCGGCTGACAAGAGCGGAGATCGAGGTCGTCGCATTGCAACATGCCGGATCTGAAGCGATTGCAAAACTGATTACCGCGATGCAAGAAAAACTGGTTGGATCCATACAGGGCCGTGTGTCGGTAACTCCACTTGGGAAACCGAATTCGCTGCTTCTGATCGGTTGGGGAGAAGCCGTCGCTGCGGTCAAGGATCTTATCGCAAAACTGGATCAGCCGACTTCTCCGGACTCGCAATTCGAAGTGATTCAGTTGCAATACGCTACGGCAACCGAACTGCAAACCCAACTTCGGGCTTTCTTTCTAAACCGCGGGGGCCTCGCCCCAATGATTCAGTCCATGGTGGACAATCGAACCAATGCGATCATCGTGCACGCGCCACCTCGCGACCTGCTTGAAATCCGCCGATTGATTGCCCAGCTCGACGTTCCGAGGGGCACGCTCATGCGTCAAGCACGTATCTTTCCGTTGCGACATAGTTTGGCAGTCGACATCGCGAAATCGCTTCAACAGGCACTTACCACATCTGCCACTGGACCTGGAGCGAGTGTTCAACTTCTCGACAAGGATGGGCGTACCATAGCAAGCAGTGGAACTTTGGGGGCAAACCAAATTACGGTAAACGAACGAAACAATTCCTTGCTGGTATCTTGCCCACCCGCAACTTTGCCGCTGATTGAGCAGCTAATAGAACAACTCGATACTCCCGGCATGGTTGCCAAGATTAAGATCTTCCCCATCAAGAACGGCGATGCCGCTGCATTGGTAGAAACGCTTCGAGCCTTGCTCCCAGCACAAAGTGCAGGGGGTTCAACGACGCCACAACTCTCGAGCGCACCGGACGAAACGGCACTGATGCCTTTGCGATTTACCGTCGACTCACGTGGAAACAACGTCATTGTCGTCGGATCGGAAGGGGATTTGAAAATCGTCGAAGCGCTGATTCTGCGACTCGATGAAGGGGATAAGATGCAAAGAAAAAGTACTGTTTATCAACTCAAGAACTCACCTGCGGTTGACGTCGCACTTGCGATCAACGAGTTTCTGCGCAGCAAGCGACAAGTCGAAATTGCGGCACCAGGTGCGAATAACCCGTTCGAACAAATAGATCGAGAAGTCGTCGTGGTGCCCGAGCCCGTTCAAAATAAATTGATACTAAGCGCGACACCTCGCTACTATGAAGAGATAAGTCGCTTGATCGA
This sequence comes from Pirellula staleyi DSM 6068, assembly GCA_945900945.1. Lineage (GTDB taxonomy): Bacteria > Planctomycetota > Planctomycetia > Pirellulales > Pirellulaceae > JBKCUI01. The sequence goes on along the minus strand of CAMDKL010000223.1, from coordinate 6,492 downwards.
ACAACTCGACCAGCAGCCTCCGCAAGTCATGATCCAAATGGTGATCGCCGAAATCGCACTTAACAATACACGCGAATTCGGTATTGAATTGGGGCTACAAGATTCCGTTCTTTTCGACCGTAGTCTTCTAGGAACGAATCTCCATGTTCCTGGTTACAACTTCAATTCGACAGTGCCGCTAGGAAATAGCGGTTCGGACAAGGCGCTCGCGAATTCAAATGCTGTCGGTGGGCAGGGAATCTCGAACTTTTCAGTGGGGCGAGGCAATACAGAACTTGGATTTGGAGGATTAGTTCTTTCGGCAAGCAGCGAGAACGTTAGCTTCTTGCTGCGTGCACTCCAGGATTCGCGACGATTGGAAGTTTTGAGTCGACCACAAGTACTGACGCTCGATAACCAGCAGGCTTTTATCCAAGTCGGGCAACGCGTACCCCGAATCACCAATTCGAGTGTGACTCAATTCGGCCAGACGAATGGACTCATTGATGTCAACGTCGGTCTTATTATTGGAGTGACGCCGCGGATCAGTCCTGAGGGTAATGTAGTTATGGAGATCGACGCAGAAAAGTCGAAGGTCGGCCCCGAGAGCGAAGGAATTCCTGTGTCTACCTCCAACAATGGTAATGTACTCCGCTCACCACGCATCGATACGATCACAGCCCAAGCGACCGTGAGCGCCGCAGATGGCGAGACGATTATTCTTGGCGGCTTGATTGCGAAAAGTACAAGAGTAGAACATCGTCAGGTCCCCTGGTTAGGGGATCTGCCGATTATCAAACATTTGTTTAGCTATGATTATAAGCAAACGCAACGTGCAGAACTGATCATCATCCTAACTCCTCACGTCGTGCGTTCCCAAGGTGACATGGAGCGGCTCAAGCAAGCGGAGTTTGCGAGGATGAGTTGGTGCGAAGCAGATATTTTTGAAATTCATGGGGATGTCTATCCAAGAACCGATATGGCTATCGAAATGATGAAGCAAGAAGACGGGGATGTTGTTTATCCCGATATCGATCCCAGAGGATCCCAGTTGCGTCCATCGACTGGCACGCCGTCCGTTGGTACAGCCTTGATGAACGACCCAGTTGGCGTTCCGACCCGCTCTCCTGAGCTGATTCCGGCTCCCGTTCAGCCTGCAGTCTTTCAAACGAATGAGTATAACTCTCGCAACCAGGCTTCAAACACCAAGGTAAATGTAGTAGGTGCTCGCTGATGTCCATTCCGCAAATAGTATTGCAATCATTTGCTCGCGCGTCGTATTATGTTTACGTTTTCGTGCTTTTCTGTTCGCTCGGCTGCCAGTTTGCGCCTCAACCGTCCGCAGCCGTGTGGCCTTGGCAGAAAGACGAGGCCAAAGCCATTCCCGATCGTATCCTGCCGGTTTGGACCGATTCGGTCTTGCATCAGCCGAGCCAGCCAGGAGTTCGAGGCTTTGGCGGTAGGGTCTACTTTTATGGCAAAGAGAATACGGACCCCGTAGAAGTCGATGGCAACTTTGCCGTATATGTTTTCGATGCCGATGATAATACTCCGTCGGATCAAAAACCACTTCGCAAGTTTGTATTCACTGCGGATCAGTTCAAGACCCATATGAGCAAGACATCGATGGGGCCGTCTTATAGCGTGTGGATCCCCTGGGGTGAAGTGGGTGGGCCACCTCGTCGACTAAGTCTAATCTCGCGTTTCGAAGGCCGCGAGGGTGGAACCACTATTTCCGATCCTACGATCAAAATGCTGCCGGGCGTTCCAGTTGACAACGCAATTGCAAAGAGCCGTTCCGAATCGGCCAAATCTTTAAACTCGCCCGTCAGCCTCGCTGGCCATACAGACGAAACACCTCTCGCCAACAAAAAACATAAACCGTCAGAAGAAAGCACCATTGATTCCATCGATCTGCCGCCAGCCTTCCAGCGCCACCTACGAGCTACGAGCCCAGCAACAGAACCTTCACGAGCATCCGAAAATCCTCTTCCAATAACGCAAGCGGCCAGCAATTCCTCTGCTTTGCTCAAGCCTCAGGAAGACGGAAACCCAGCCACCCTTCCAGCGGAGACCAGCGAATCAGGGGTCTCTCCTATTTCAACGCAGGTGGACGATTATCGGTCTCGAGGTGTTCAACGCAACTCAGCTTCACTTTCAGCGAAGACGAACAGAACCGACATCCGAAAAGGCCACTGGATCCAGCCCGTCGAAAGAAACGACAAGCGTGAATGATTTGTCGACCTATGTTTGGAGTATTCGCAGCAGCTTGCTTGCTAAGCAAACGGCTTGACTCCGACTCGTACTACGTTGGCAGGCAATCCATGCTGAACCAACGATTCGACCTGCGACAACCCATGCCACGAGGAAACCAAATCGGCAAAAGGGAAACCACTACCAAACGACGTTAAGAATTCGACTGCCATGCGCAGATGTTCCGACCGGTAATTGTGGACTCCTCGCAACGTCAATTGGCGGCGAACTATGCGTTCAGGTAACAGCGAGATCGGTGGGACTGGAAAGACCGCGCCGACGAGCACGAGTTGTCCACCCATTCGAAGCGATTCCAAACCAGGAACAATCATAGAATGAGCACCTGAAAGCTCTATAACAGCGTCGCAACCATAGAGTTGATTGACCGAGAAATCGGCAGACCATTGTTCTGGTGACATCGACTCGGTCGCACCGAATCTCAGGGCCATTTCTCGTTTTTCCAAGATTGGGTCTATCGCTACTACCTTTTTCCAGCCACGCATTTTTGCGATCGTGCATGCGGTCAAACCAAGCATACCTGCCCCGATAATCGCAATGTGGCTTTCCTCGATTGGCGGCTGCGGCAAAACGTCAAACGCTGCCATGACAGTCGCTGTCGCGCAACTGGCTGGCGTGATCACTTCTAAGGGCACACCTAGGGGCAGCTTGATAACTTTTGTCCCCGATGCCAATACGCAGTATTCAGCTAACCCGCCACTAAGCACATGCCCGGAATCGAAACCCATGTGTCCATACTTACAAGCGTTTTCGCATTTCTGCTCGAGTCCGCGTCGGCAGTAGAAGCAATGTCCGCAATTCGCGACGATCGCCCAGGTCACTTGATCGCCTACGTGCAGCGACTCATTTTGAAGATCGGATCGCGGAAATCGATCGCTCATCTCGACAATCGTACCCACGATCTCGTGCCCTAAAATCGAGGGTAGAGGGACCTGTCGCCGACCGTGCAGTGAATGCAGGTCGCTTCCGCAGAGCGTACATCCGTCCACTCGCACTAAAGCTTGCCCAGCCGAGAGCAGCGGGATCACCAATTCCATGAGTTCAAGCCGACCTGACTGGCCAGAGTAAACCAATGCTTTAGAACGCACTGGCCGCGTCATTTGGTCGTTCCAGCCATCGTGCTAGGACGGAAATGGAAGCGGTAATGCAACGCAGACCAGCCCAGCGATATCAATGAGATCGTTCCAGCCATGACGCAGGCTGAGAGGAAGAATTGCAAAATGTTACCTTCTAATCTGATTAGTTTGCGAACGAGCAAGACGATTACATATCCAAAGTATCCGCTCGAATCCACCAAAGCCATGAGGTAGCCTAAGTTTCCGCGTTCGCGTGTCAGTGCGATAAAGCGTTCCAAGACAGTGGTGTGGATTGCAACGTACGGCATATACAGTCCTAAACCTACTAAAACCATGAAAGCCAGCGGATCGAGGGCTCTATGCGATTGCAAGTAGCAAGCACAGAGCAGTAACGCAAAGCCCGTAGCGCAGATGGATAACGAACTGATGTAAGCTCGTCCATTGTGACGAAACAAAACACAGCTTCCGTTAATGGCCAAAACCAGCAGTCCAACCCAAATTTCCGACTGGGTAAAACGCTGAGTAAACTCGGCAGGATCAACTCCCAAATCGGTCCAGAGTTCTCTCGCGAAATCACCGCGTATGCTCCTTAAAATGTTGGCTAACAAGTACACGATGATAATCGGCGAAAGTCCCAAAGCAAACTTGTGCAAATAATGCCAACGATCGCTGCGGTCCATGACCGTCCGGACTTGACGCTGAGTCTCGTCTGCATGCGTGGGCCTTGGGATTTGGGTCAACATCCAAACAAAAAAAAGAAGCGGAATGACGAAAATAGACCCAGCTATTGCGGGCATCCATGCTTCTCCAAAAGGTGCGATCAACGATTGGCCTACGGACTTCATAACTCCGTCAGCCAGAATAAAGCTCGTACACAATCCGGCAGCCAATAGTTCGGTGGTTTGCTTGCCTTCCAAGAATCCGAGCACTAGCCCAAAAACCATTCCGAGCGGTAGTCCGTTCATGAAAATGAATAGAATGTTCCATGGCCGATTGGCGATCCCAAACCCAACTAGCGCAATTTGTGAAAAACCGATTAGACCCAGGATTGCAGCGGCGCGCCGATTCGCTGGCAGCTCTGAAACAAACTTGATTCCCATGAACTTGCTGACCGTGTAACCCAACACTTGAGCAATCACAAAAACACTCTTTTCGTCCAACTGCCAATTTCCGGAGTAAGCATATTGATGCTCATATGCTCCCGCTTTGAAGGGGACTCGAAATCCGTACATGCAAAAATAGGTACCGAAAGCCGCCACCATAGACCAAAGTGTCCATGCCCAAGCGGGCCATTGCCATTTGATTTCAGCGAACTTAGATTTCAAAATGGAGGATTCACGTGATGATTTAATGAAGAGTAAAAGTAGTTTTTCGAGTGGATCAATAACGTGCCATAAGCTGCCAGGGAACCGATACAAACAAAATCGCTGGCTAGCAACCTGTGCAACACGAATACGACTATGCGATCGGCGCTTTTTCGATGATGCTTATCGGCGTCGCAGTATATGCTATTGTCTCTATTCTGGACTATTAATATTTCGTTTAGATTTCTAACACTCCTCGCACGAATTAGGATTTTGGATGAATAACAGCTTCGAAGCTCTCGATCCCGTTTCGCATGTATTAGCGTGCTTTCGATTGCGAGGTCACTCTGGCTATGGCCAGGAAGTCGTTTCTCAGATCGAGCACGCACTTCAAACCGCTTATTCAGCGGAACAGTCCGGCGCTTCGCCGCAGTTAATCGCGGCGTGTTTGTTGCATGATGTTGGACATTTGTTGCACGACTTGCCTGATGATGCTCCCGACAACGATATCGACGATGAGCATGAACAACTTGGGGCGGCTTGGCTAACCGAATATTTCTTGCCGGAGGTCGTGGAGCCTATTCGCTTGCACGTGGCTGCCAAGCGTTATCTGTGTGCTGTCGACAGCGAGTATTTTTCTAAACTGAGTCCACCTTCCATTCAGAGCCTAGAACTGCAAGGAGGACCAATGACTACGACGCAAGCAAGGCATTTCGAACGTCATCTGCATTTCGCCGCAGCTATTCAACTTCGACGTTTTGACGACCAAGCGAAAATCCCAAACCTTACCACTCCGCCCCTAAACCACTATCGAGAACACTTGATCCAATCCTTGCTCGCTTTGCCGTCCAAATAATGCCAACGTCTACAATCATCATCGGTGGCGGAATTGTTGGACTCGCTCAGGCCTGGCTAGCGGCCGAGGCGAAGCATCGCGTTACCGTGTTCGAACGTAATGAGCGCGCTAGTGGTGCATCGGTTCGCAATTTTGGAATGATTTGGCCCATTGGTCAACCTGCAGGCGTTTCGTATGAGACTGCTCTTCGAACCCGCAATCGTTGGTTTCGATTGGCCGATGAATCGGGTCTTTGGGTCAATGCATGCGGCTCCATTCATTTAGCACATCGCGACGATGAATGGTCGGTTCTGCAAGAGTTTCATTCCCAATCTGCTGACCGCAATGTGCAATGCGAACTACTAACACGAGACCAAGTTCTCATAAGAACTCCGGCAGCCAATCCTATAAATTTGATGGGAGGACTGTTTAGTCCAACCGAAGCGTGCGTTAATCCTCGCAAGGCCAGCGATGTTCTTGCGAAATGGCTAGCAGAAAAACATAATGTTCGTTTTGAATGGAACACGACTGTAACCCGAATTGAATCCGGACAAGTGACAACGGCGTCCGGCCAGGAGCATCCATGTGACCAAATCATCATTTGCTCGGGAGCCGACTTCGAATCACTCTTTCCGATTGAGTTTGCGAATTCGGGACTCAAGAAATGCAAGCTGCAAATGTTGTGTACCGATAGTCAGGCTAATGGATGGCGAATCGGACCCCATCTCGCCAGCGGACTAACGCTGCGCCACTACGGCAATTTTTCCGACTGCCGTAGCTTGCCGATGCTGAAAGAGCGGATCGCCTTTGAAAATCCCGACCTCGATCGGTTTGGCGTGCATGTAATGGCCTCACAGAACGAGTTGGGGCAAGTAATTTTGGGTGATTCCCATGAGTATGGCACTGAGATCACTCCTTTCGATCGTCAAGAGATCGACGAGTTAATTCTCGGCGAGTTGCGCAAGATTATTTGTTTGCCAAATTGGACCATCGCACAACGCTGGCATGGGATTTACGCCAAGAATCC
>CAMDKL010000222.1 GCA_945900945.1 Pirellula staleyi DSM 6068 | reverse complement strand
GAGGCCCATTCCTGCGGAGTACCGAACAGCCACGCGCGTTCATGCCATACACCCACGTCCCAAAGAAACTCTTCCATGTACGCCAGCGCCCAAAGAATCGCCAAAAAGGATATCCAATGGGGTCGATAAACTCCGTTCGACTCGCTCGTGATTCGAACGCGAACCCAGTAAACTAGTACGAGGTAAGGGACTCCATGCGTAATCACATTGGTCACGGTAAAAGCGAAATCAGAATTGAAAACGACCATGCCTACATACCAACAAATCGCGGTGGTCAATAGCACCAAGTCTTTGCCTGGATTGTACTGCTGATAGAGAACCGCTCGAAACACACTGCGCAGCCCATAGGTCGCCAGCGCTGTCCAGTAAACGAGTGGCGCGTACGTTGCGAATGCAGGTGATATCGAAATGAAATCTCCTTCTTTGAACCACCAAAAATTACGAGGCAGATGCGTGTGCCAATACAACAATGGATAGAGTGTCGCTGCGTAGATGGCGGTCGTATCAATCCACCAGCCTCCACGACTTCTCTCGCCCGCTTTAGCCCGATAAAGTGCCATCCACCCGTACTGCTGTCGCACAAAATGAAAGACGGCCATGTAAGCGAGCACGCGCCAGAAGGCCGCTGCGCCCTCTCGATAAACAAACCACGCTAAAGCGAACGACACTAGGGGTGTGAGCCCATATAACCAAGGACGTTTTGACAACTCCTTGCGATCGAAGTAGACGCGAAAACCGGTCGCGTACACGTGCGCCGCGTCGATCATCAAGATCGTTCCGACCCACAACCAATCAGGCATATCGCTGTGGACGCGTCCCAACGACAACCCCAACAACAATAGACTCAATGCCAGAACAGCACTACCCAAGAACGTGAATAGATCGACACGCGCCGAAAACAGCCAAGGCAACTCCCGATCAACAGCAGAACTCGCCGTCGTAGATGAAGTCAGTGGTTCTCCTGGTGATACGGCGCTTTGCAAATCAACTTGCTCTCGCTAAAAGGACTTCATCGGCAGCTCGAACCCCATGGTAGAACGCTTCCTCCAACAATGCGATTCCGCTCAAGTCCGTGTTGGCAAAGTGGATGGTTCCATCCGAAATTGCCGCCGCTTTACGGGTTGGTCCCCATACAAAACCGGGATAAGGCTGGATCATGGCATGTCCCCAACGCATGATATCGACGCGAGTCACCAAGCTGCGAATATCGGGATGGGCCAAACTAAGATCTGCCAGCACCAAGTCCGCCCAATCAGCCCACCCAAGTTGCAAGAGTTTCTCGCGTGATTGCATCGGGCTTATATCGGTGAACGGATAATACCATGTGAAAACACTCGGACCGTAATCATTCCCCGATTGATGTGTGGATACCACGTAACCTAGAGACTGACTGCCGTAGAGAATATTATCCCAGCACAGTGGAAATCCATTTTCCTGGGGACGGCCCCGCAAATGGACGTTTGCAACCAGCCAAGAGCTGTACTGAAAATCAGCGGTCGAGCGACCCGTACGAACCTTAAAATCCTGAATCACATGCGGTGCAAGGAATTGAGGTAACGCAAAGATCACGCGATCAGTACGAAACCCAATCGGCTGCTGGCGTTGTTTATCGTAAGCCACCACCGTTGTACCAAACAATTCATCTTGATTTTGTGGCGGAACAATTTGGCAGACCAGCTGACCGCTACGCAGTTGGTCGCTCAAACGCGATGTTAAGTGCTGGACAATATGACCATTCCCGGACGGCCACGTGATAACATCCTGCGAGTCTTTCGAAGCGGTCCGCATTCGGGCCGCGAAATAAAGGATGCCGGCCCATGCACTGGTGCGATCGAGGGGCAACCCATAATCATCGCGACAGCCGTATTCCACGTACCAATACAAGCGGGGGGAAGTCCATCCCTGACGATTCATCCAACTCAACATCGATTCATTATCAAGTGCGATCACTTCGGAATCGTCGGACCCGGTAGCAATAGGAAGTGAGAAAAACCGTCGGCCTTGTGCATCCCGTTTCTGCGCCCAAGTCGACATGGAAGCGTCGAATTCCGATTTCTGCTGCAGATCGTCACGCGAGGCTCCTGCGCCTGGATACAATCCCTCGCTCCAAACTCCATCACAAAAGATGCGTTCTTCGGGTTCGCGGCACAAAAAATGTTCCGCCACCACAGGCACACCGTCTGCCGATACCTCCTCGACCACACCCATCTCCTGCAATAGTTGTATAAGAGGCAGGTTCTCCGGCATCGGGGTCGTAATGTAATGGGCAGCCCACGGGTACTGAAACGAGCCCGTGATCCCGCTGCGAGAAGTGCCCCCAAATTGATCTTCGAGTTCCAATAGTACGAAATCGTGAAAACCTGCCTGCTGCAATCGCCAGCCAGCAGACAAGCCTGCGATCCCGCCACCGACTATGACCACCGGTATTTCCTGCCAATCGGTATGGGAAGGCACGAGCGAATGGCTATCCCTCAAACGATGCCCTAGACCTATGTCCGGCCCCAGTAATTCTCCTTGAAGCGGAATGACGCGCGGCCCACAGCCAATCATCGAGGCAGTTGATATTCCTAGCAGCGATTGAAAAAGATCTCGGCGACTAATCACTTCGATTCCATTCTGAGTCGTAATAGTGAACCAGCGCCTGGTTATCGAGCCGATTGATTTCGGAGTCCATCGGCTGCAAATCCGCCGGCAACTCAAACAGTCCTTGCAAAACGTCGTTGGTAAGAAATCGCAATTCACCCCGCACACGATCAAATCGTACTGGCGTCGAGTCAAACTCGGACATGCTCGCGAGTGCAAAACCCCAGATGCCGAACGATGGTACTGGCGCATGATAGGGACGCACGTGAAAGCCAGCTGCCTCCAACGTGCGAACGATACACCAGTACGATTTCGGAGCCACAAGCGGAGAGGTGCATTGAACCGACACGAGGGCTGCCGGTTTCAGTCGTTTCTGAAGAAGCTTAAAAAAACGCGTTGTATAGAGTTTCCCCACCGAATATGAGCCTGGGTCAGGGAAATCAATGATGACCGCATCGTATTGCGGACCCGGCTTACCAATCCAAACAAAGGCATCTTCGTTGATGACTTTGACTCGTGGGTCGGAGAAAGCGCTCTGGTTCAGTCGATTGAGTGGCTCAAAGTTTTTTGACAGTTGCGTCATTGCAGGGTCCAAATCAACTAGGCTCAACGACTCAATGCTGGAATACTTTAGGCATTCCCGAACTGCCAATCCGTCTCCACCTCCCATGACTAGAACGTGTCGCGGTGGATCATTCCCCAACATGGCAGGATGCACGAGAGCTTCGTGATAGCGATATTCATCGACTGAATTGAATTGCAAATGGCCATTCAAAAAAAGCTGAAAGCCAAGCCTTTTCTGGGTGATAGCAATCCTCTGATAGGGCGAATGCGTGGTATAGATTATCTTACCTCCCAATGCATTTTCCTCAGCTAGCGTCGTGAGTTGGTCTGCTTTAAAGAACCCTACGCCGAGCAGGAAAGTCACAAGAATGGCTCTCCATCGCAATCTCTCGAGTCCGCGTGAACTCAACAAAGGCCGCAACAAGTACGTGCTCCACCATGCAACCAACGCATTGAGCATGCCGAAAAGCAAGGAAGTTCGTACAAGACCAAGATAGGGCACAAACAAGATCGGAAACAAGAGGGAAGCTAGCAGCGCGCCGATGTAGTCGAACGTAAGAACTCGCGAAACAAGATCACCAAAGTCCAAATACTCTTTCAGGATCCGCATCAGCAAGGGCAATTCCAACCCAACCAAAACACCTATGGAAAATACCATCCCAAATAGCATGGGTCGAAACCAATCGATCCACGGGAACGCCAGGAATAATACTGGAGCCGAAACGCCACCAATCAGCGCCAACCCCAATTCAATCTCTATAAAGTACCTTGCCAAATTTGACTGAATGTATTGCGATAACCACGCGCCTACTCCCATTGCCGAAAGATAGACGCCAATCACAAACGAAAACTGGGTAACAGAGTCCCCGAGCACGTAACTGGCCAAGGTCCCGGCCAGCAACTCGTAAATCAGTCCGCACGTGGCGATCGCCAACACGTTCAAATAAAGCAATGAGAGAGGAGCTCGGTTGATCATCGCATCATCCCAAAATGGAAGCGGCGATGATTATCGAGATACCAATCACCATGGAACCCATGATCACCGAAAGTGCAACATTGTGCTCATCGATGATTTCTTTGACGATCGAAAACGGAGTCAGTTTCTCCATCAGGAACAAACAGACCGTCAAAACGACAATCCCAACGATGGAAAACACTGCGACTGCCAACAAGTGGTACGAAAGAAGCCCCATGGACCCCGCTCCTTGGCTGCCATCAGCGAAAGCCAATAACATCGAAGGAGGAAGATGATTGAAAGAGACCATTATTTGCCCCCTCCCCAAGAACCACCTGAGGAGCGTCCGATGAACGAGTTGGGCCCAAATGAATTATCAAAACTAGGCAATCGCCACCCGGAATAGGCGGACACGCCAAATCCGAGGCAAACGCCGAACCCCGTCACGAGATAGGTTACCAATAGTGATTTCAAAGCGAATACCCTTGTTCAAAGATTTCCAGGAACATCACAGCGACTCTGCTATCGGACCAATCCCAAAATACCAAAACACTGCGATTAGTTAACGACTCTTTACTCTTTATTCTTGACCTTGGGCATAGGGACTGAAGTCACTATTTGCCCACCGCTTAACTTCAAAATTGTGCTTGTAAAATAACAAACCCAGCGGCATCAGCGATACCAACAGCATTGAGAGCAACATCGTGCCAATATCCGCCCCCTTGCCCAATTTGAAAATACTGAACGCCAAATGGATTAACGCGAGGAGTCCGACGAAACCGAGGTTACAGTAAATTATTCTCCATCCCTCCATGTTTGGAGAGGGTTGAATCGGACCAACCCCCCAAGGTCGACGGATCTCGGACACGCCAAAGGCTGCTTCGAGTTCGTCTACCGAAATGTACGTTGCCAGCGAGACGTTGATTTCTTCTGAAGCAGCACTGGATGGTGAGGTTTTTTTTTGCCTTCCGACAGACACATCGGTTTTGTCCGCATTGACAGTCAATGTTCGCTCGAACGAGAGCATGTGCGGTGGTGCGATGTAGTCCATAGTATTGGATTCCTCGCCGATTTCGACCCGCCAAGAAAATTCACCGAGGACGTAACGCACGGTCGCCGTACCACCATCGTATTTTCGATAGCTGTCAGACTTGTAACTAACAACGTTTGGTGGCGGCCAAGCAGATGGGAAATCTATCTGCTCGACAAAGGACCAGTGGTCTGAGCTATTGACTAGCCATCGAAAGCCACTGGACTTACTATACAACAAATATTCCGTCCACGGGAATGCAGTCCCGTTGTATAGAACAAATCGCTCCATGAAGCCGATTACTGTATACTCATTGCCCTGCAACTTCCCTTGCGACCCCAACGGAAGCACGGGATGTACCTTCTTGATCTTCAATGTTTGCAAATACGCTAGTTTTCCATTGCTCACATCTAGCATCGCCGAACAACTTGGACATGTGACTCGCAGCGAATCGTCCGGCGCGTAAAGTGTTAACGCACCTGCACATTGTGGGCAACTGAGCTTCAGCGCGCTCACGGGGGTTGTTTCCTCGGGCGCCATGCCCGCGTCGCCCGCAAGTTTCAAATCGTCGGGTTCTACCGACTGTCCCAAGAATATATGAGGCTCGAGTCCAAATTCAAAAGTGGCGAAGGTGCCCGCATCGCCGCGTAAATCGGCATATTGATGTTTTGCGCCAGGTCGAACGTCCCATGGTATCTCACCCTCGGCCGAACCTAGTGTTGCCGTCCCCTTCTCCGTGACCGTAACGCTGCTCTCTTTGATTTTAAAAGACTTGCCTAACTCTAATGAATCAAAGTCTGGCAACTTAAAAGTAGACTTTAGACGCTCTTCAAACGTAAGGTAATAACGTCCCTGCGCTTCTGCCAACCATCCCCACCGCTCGCCGGAAAACAACAAGTACCACTCGTTCCAAACTCCACCTGCCGCATGTTGGTACTGGACACGCCCGACAACATCAAATCGTTTGTCCTTGTAGCTGCCGTTCATGCCGAGCATCAGCCGCGACTGCGTTTGAACGAGGTCGGCGATTTTCCCGTGGTCTTCCACTCGCTTGTCTCCGCGGGCAACGGCGGAGTTACAGAATTCGCAGATCGTCACGAGCGACGAGCTAGCTCGGAATTCAACAGGACCACCGCAGCCAGGACAACTTGCTGTACGAGTCTTCATGAATGAAACCACATTAGCATTAAGGAGCTGGCGGCGGAACAGCGGGGGGCGTCAACGCAAAAATGGAAGCTAATTGAGGAACTTGGCCTGCGGGTAGCCAAGCTGGCATCCCAGCCGTCCAAACCAACGTTTCGGGAGTCACCTCAGATCGCGAAACACCACTCGTCATTTGCTGTAGGCTGTATGGCCCAAGAGTTTGACCATTGACGGCCACATGCCAGGGTGCGGCGGTCGGAGGAGGGGGTGGCACAGATTGGCCAGGTGCCGCTCCCGACCCTGTACCTGTTGACATTCCGGAGCCTGCCATTCCGGGAGCCATTCGGTTGGCCATCGCCAATCCAATTCCCAAACCAAGTCCTTCGGCGGCGCCACCGCCCGCTTGGTTCGCGGCGGCCATCGTCATCGCTTCACCCATCTGAAATTGCTGAAAACGGTCGAGATCGCCAAGCATGCTCATCTTCGTGCGGGTGTCGAGCGCTTTTTCAACTTCTTCAGGCAAGGAAATGTTGACGATAAACAGTTGCGGGCAATCTAATCCATACTCATCATCGATCCTTTCGACGACCTTCAACCGCAATTCCGCAGCCAACTCGCGATACTTCGACGCAAGGTCGAGCGCCGCGATCTGGGCTTTACCGAGCATGTCGGAAAACGCTTCGACAATGATCGATCGCATCAGCTCAGTCACTTCATCCGTAGACACCTCGCCGTTGGTCCCCACAATCTCTTTGAGCAAGGCTTTCGGTTCCACTGCTTTGAGCGTGTAGGTACCGAAAGCGCGGATACGGATTGGACCAAACTCCGGATCTCGCAACATGATGGGATTCGGGACGCCCCATTTGAGATCCGTTACCGGCCGCGTACTGACGAAATACACTTCCGCTTTGAAAGGGCTGTTAAAACCATACTTCCAACCTTTGAGTGTCGATAGCACCGGAAGATTAGCGGTCGTCAATTGGTATTGACCAGGTTCAAAGACGTCCGCAAGTTGGCCTTGCGACACGAAGACAGCCATTTGTCCCGGCCGCACAATCAATTGCGCGCCATTCTTGATTTCGTTCTGGTAACGAGGAAAACGCCAGACAAGAGTGTGTCGCGAATCATCGATCCACTCCACAATGTCAATAAACTCAGCGCGAATTTTGTCAAAAAGCCCCATGTCCTGTATTTCCTTTCAACGCGATGCGAAGCCGTTGTCCCATGTTTTTCGAACGAGATTATAGCCGACCGTGAAGCCACCCATCAGCTTTTTCGCACGAGTTCGAAAATAAGTTCATTCGAGTAATCCATCCTATAACCGATTCCAACTGGATCCGAATCCGAATTGAAATGCGGCTGCATACTATTCCAATGCCCGAATCGAGTCTGCGCCCGACACGAATTCCCACCATTCTGTTAAGTTGCATCCGCCATTACCGTGATCCAGCCGCCACCGCTCGTCCCGTCGTTCTCAAGCGAGAACTCGGGAACCAGAAACGACAACGAGTGGTGTTCGCCGAGAAATTTCTTTTTTGCGGTTTTTCTGTCGGGCTAAAGACCGAAACGGGCATTACTACGTTAGAATCCGTTGCTCTGACTGTGAGCGTCCGGTTGATAGGGGTTGCTATCGAAACGCAACACCGACAGAAGTCGTAACTCACAAAAACAACAACAGTATTACTGAGTATCGAAGGAATTGCATCGATGGCGAAAACCTATATCCAGCTCCAGCAGAGCGAAGGATTTGTGATTCAGGCGGCCACCCAAATTTTTGCTGCACACATTGTGGCCGGAACCATGACGGAAGAGAACAAGGACACTCTCATGAAGCAGGCTATCCGCGACGCTATCCGAATTTCGGTAGCCGTAGACGACGCAATCGTCGCGGATTCCGAAGTCGGGTAGATGCGAACCGGTCGAGTGTCAGTTTCGCCGCCACGGCCGGTCACGAGGAAGATTTCGGCAACGTCACTTACCTGCGCGACACAGCAGCCCAAGCAGGAATTGTTACCGAATATCTCGATGTTTCTGACATCGGTTTTGACTCCACGAAAAAGTCGTATGTAGGTGCAAACGGAAAACCGATTGACAGTTTGTTCAAACTCTATCCCTGGGAATGGATGATCGGCGAAGAATTTGGTCGGCACTTGCTGGAGTCGAAGACGCAGTGGTTCGAGCCTCCGTGGAAGATGCTGCTCTCGAACAAGGCAATGCTGGTCGTCCTATGGGAGCTGTTTCCTGAGTGCGAATACTTGTTGCCAACAGCGTGGCAGCCGCTATCGGGAGACTGCGTTCGCAAACCGATCCTGTCTCGCGAAGGGAGCAACATTCAAATTGTCCGGAGCGGGAATGTGGAGCGGGAAACACTTGGCCCGTATTCCGAGCAGCCAATGATCTACCAAGCATACCATCCGTTGATGAACTCGGGAGGACATCATGCCGTTCTAGGTAGCTGGATCGTCGGTGATGTCGCCTGCGGGTTGGGTATTCGCGAGGACATCAATCCAGTTACTCGCGATTCAAGCCGATTTATTCCGCACCTCATCCGGAACTGAATCGATCGTTTTCAAGGCGAGGACATAGACAAATCGATGCCCAAAATTAACTCCACACTCAAAGCGGCCGATCCCTGGCTCAAATGGCTAATCATGGCAGGGACGGTCACTTACTTTGTCGAGATTACCACTGGAATCTCTGAAGGCAAT
>CAMDKL010000221.1 GCA_945900945.1 Pirellula staleyi DSM 6068 | reverse complement strand
TACGCTGGTGGGAACCAACTCGAGCGCCGCTGAAGTCGGAAAACAAGCCAGGGGCTGCCTCGGTAGCCCCTGACTTAATTCGATCATGTCGGCTTGTTTTTCGTTCAATGCGAAAAATCCAACACGCTGTTGCGGAGCTATATCAAGCGCTTTTTACCCACAGATTCTGCGGAAGAGCTGGAAATATTGCTATCAATCCAAACTGGCATAGGCTTTGTGCAGCTAGAATTGATATCCTTCCGTGCATGTTCGACTTTATCCATACCCAAGAATTAATCGCAGCGTTCCGCAAAATGCGATGCTCTATTTGGGTCTTATTTAATTGTTTTTTACTTGCCATCCTTTCGATTTGCCTTGGTTTCTCCGCAGCTAGCAGGTCTCATGCCCAGCAAACCCGCAACGATCCGACAGATCAGCCATCGGAAGTCTTTCCTCTCGATTTGAACTTGAGAATCGTTTGGGGTGGCCCGAAGCCTGAGAGCTACAGAGTCTCGATCGAAATGGATAGCGGAGTCCTATCCGGCACACAGCAACTCGGCATCGACCCAAATGATCCGAGTTTCATTCTCAAAGACTCCGATGGCCGACTTGCTTTCGACGATCGAGAAACTCAATTCGGTGGCTGCGATCTCCGAGTTCAAGCGAAATCGAACAGCCGATTGAAATTGAAACTTCAAATCGAAGATCCAGAAACGGGTCAAGGCATTACCAAAGAATTCTCTTGGTCGTTGAAATCTCTCTGCGACAGTTCCGACCTGCAGGAACTTGGATTCAATGATTGTCGAATCTCGATCGATCGAATTCCAGGTGATCGATTGCGGGTCGTAACGACTCGAAGCCATCTCGTCTACAACTCTGAAGAACCTCTGAGTATTCAAATCCAACCGTATGGCCTGCCTTGGCTTTCGACAGCCGGAAATTTCGAGTACACACTCGTTCGCGTTGACGATGAGCATCAAGTTTTTCGAAAATCACATCCCATGTTGTTGGATAGTCACGGCAACGGCGAAGCATACGATGTACTCACAGCAACGCCGAAGGAGGAAGGAGTCTATGAACTTCGGTTCAAGTGGGAACCCAAACGCGTGTTGCCAGGCATTACTTTTCGGCATTCAAGCGTTGATCGCAAAGTCCAATTTGTGGTCTACAACAGCACACCCGCAGTACGTCCTGCGATAGCTCCACCTCAGATTGGTGAGGATGTTGCATCGCGGTGGAATCCGTTACTCCATATTTTACCGACGTCATTCGAAAAGCAATCGCTATCAAACCTATTGGCTGGTAAAGTGGAAAGCTCGAGACGCTTTCCGTTCTTCGAAATTGCCAAGTCGTTTTCTGTTATTCCGAAGGAATCGACCGTCGATCCGAATTTAGAGGGTAGCGACACGTCCCTTTCAATTGCACCGGGAGCCGTCGCTACCGCTTCCATTGCTAGTTTGGTACAAGGCGAGATGCACCGACTAACGATGCGTTCAACGGACAACAACGCTTCGTACCGCGTATCCATTGCTTCGACGGGATCCCGGGAGCAAAAATCGCGTGAAGAACCAATGTTAAACGAAATTTTCGATATCTCGCCGACTCGAGCGATCGATCGCGTTATTCATCCCTCTATCGCAATGAGCGACGAGAAACTTGAAGTACTATTTTGGCCGAATTCGCGTAATGCAAAGATTGAAATAACCAATCTCAATGGTACCCACGCTTTAAATATTTCAGAAACACTTGTCGAGGTCTGGAGTGAGTCTTCCGAAGCGCCCAATGCAAACCAGACTCTAGCAATTCAATACGGCAGTATTCTGGAACTTCACTCAGCGAACTTAAGAAGTGCATTGGGTTCAAATGCAAATGGAATTTCCGAAACCAAGTCGCCCGCCTATGACGATTGGCGACCCTTCCTGCGTTTTGCGAAACAAGTTGGAAAATATTGCAAGGCAAACGGTTTCGACTCACTTGCAATGGCCGTACATACCGAGGGCGGTACTCTCTTTCCCTCTTCGAAGTTAAGCTCAAACGCAAGATTTGACACGGGTACTTTTAGTAGTGATGGCCGTGACCCGTTACGCAAGGATATCGTTGAACTGATGTACCGAGCCATGTCCCGATATGGCGTTGAGTTTGTTCCAATGCTGGAATTGGGCAGTCCGATCCAGGAAGTTGAAGAAGCTCTCTTGACGGTGGACAATCGGGATATACTGCAGCTTCGCGATGGTTCACACAGGAGTTCAGCTCCTAACAGCCAACTCTACAACCCCCTTTCCGCATGTGTCCAACAGGCCATCGCAGTCGCGTTAATTGAGTTCGAAACTCGGTACCACTCTCATCCTAACTACCGAGGATTCGCGTTGAGAGCTACGAACGCATCTCATCTCGATGTGTCCGCCCAAATCGACCAGACGAACACATCCATTCTGGATCGCTTTGCAAGCTCGATGGGTGGTAATTTCCCCAAGGAAGCATCCCAAAGAGAGCCGTTTATTGTTCAACGTCTCCAGCCTGCCTATTCCCAATGGATAAAGGAATCGATTGCCGAATTTATTGGGAAACTTAGAGCTAAGCCGAGATGGATCTCAGTCGAAAGGGCGCAAATTGACCAAATTGGTGACCAAATTGGCGGTCCATCCAGCCATCCAACTGCCGTCATATCGCCAATTCCAATAGGAAAACATGGGAATGAACTTTATCAGACACAATCTATGATTACAGGCCAATGGAATTTAAATTCACCGAATCCTATTCACGTCGCTATGGACAAACCCGTCCATCGATTCGACAGTTCGTTCTCGAGATTAGCCAGAGCTGCCCGGCCATTTCAGTTTGACTATGCAACTTCGCTGCCTTGTCGAGACAATTCTCAAACGCTGTCCAAGGTACGAATATGGTCTTCCAAGAGTCTCGGCAACTCTCTGCTCGTATCAAACTCAGGTGCGGTCGCAGAATCGATTCATATAGCTTTGGACAATTTACCAAACAAGGTAAAACTATTTTCAACTTTTGAATCGAATTACTCGAACTCAGCGATGCGTCTTGAATCCAATATCGCTGCCATGGAGTGGCAGCTAAGGATCGGTGCAGGTGAGACGGTTCGCATCGACTTGCCCGACCAGACGGTTGCACCTTTAAATTGGTACAGCCAAGAGGCCACAAATCTGCGATCTCTGGATACAGCGTTGCAATCTATCGAACAGGCTGTGAGTCGATTGAGTATTCCACAGCCAAGAATTGCGACACTTACCAATCCCAGCTTTGAATCTCAAAACAGCATGACTCGCCGAGGCCGTTTGTCCGGTTGGACAACTTCTATCGACCCCAACGCATCAGTCGAGATTGATACACGTTCGGCTACAGACGGCAAATCGTACATTAAAATCGAATCGAATAGTTCATCATCGATCGCATGGATCCAAAGCGATCTATTTGCACTAACGCAAGCCGACAGATTGTATGTATCGTTTCAAACCGCAGCTGAACAAATACCTCAGCAAGTTACGATCTCTCTTTCGACTTTTGATCCTAAGTCCGGCAGTTTCGAAACCATTGCCGTTCGCGATTTTGCAAATCGATTTCAGCGATCGAAAGCTCAGCCCAATTGGATCAATATCGGTGTAGACCTTTCCAGTGAATTTCAGTTGGCGGGCCAAGGGAGTGAGGCAAAACTCTTTCGGCTGCAATTTGAATTAAAGGGACAAGGGCGTCTTTGGTTGGACGATGTTGCGCTCTCTACAAATTTTTTGCGAGACAGCGAACGGCGCGACCTGCGGTCCGAACTCTTCCTTGCGAGAACTTCATTGCAAAACGGCGATTCCAGTCCAGCCGTTACCATGCTCACTTCACCACGTGGTCGGCTGGTTCAGTGGGGAGATGTGTCCATTGCTGTGACGAAAGTTTTGGTCGCGACCGGCGTCAACATCAGCGAAAAAATCACATCGGAGCCATTGAAAACCGATTCTATGCAATCTAGTGAGTCCAGCAGCGATGCCAAAGGATCTGCCGCCAAGCCGAAGCCAATTAAGCGTCTTCGGAACTATTGGTGGCCGCGGAAAGAACCATGAAAGCATTAGGTCTTGATCGCCAATATGGCATCCAACGGAACGGACGTTCGGAATCCTTCGACCGAACTAAAACCGGCATCGCTTAAAAGCGATGCGTACTCCGATAACGTTCGTTCTCGCCCCTCGGTGCAAACGATCATGTTTAGGCTTTGCATCAATGCCCAACGCGGGCCAGTCCGATCCTCCCAAAGAATCTTTTCTCCAATCAATAGTCCGCCCCCCGGCGGCAAAGCCTCGTAAATGCGTTCTAGCAAGTTTCGAATCTTTGGCTCGCTCCAGTCATGGACAATCCGCCCCAAGGCATATAGGTCAGCCACAGGCAAATCGTCGTGAAAGAAATCTCCACCAAGTACCTCCAATCGATCAGATACACCAGACTTCGCGACCATAGTCTTGGCCAATTCCAGAGCATGGGGGAGATCGAAAACGATTCCTTGCAATTGAGAATAGCGTTGGCATGCGGCGATCACCAAGTGCCCTGTTGCTCCGCCCAAGTCGGCCATTAGCTTAAATCGACTGAGGTCGAAAGCATTGACGATGTGTGGCGACGTGATCATTCCGAAACCATGCATCCCCATGAGAAATTCTTGCATCGCAAAATCCGTGCGGAAAAAGTGCGAAAAGATAGGTCCGTCAAAGTCAAACGTTTGCTTCCATCGATGGGAACCCTCTCGCACGGCGTCCTCGAGATTGGCCCACATCTTCCACATGACTCGGTTGGAGTAGTGGATGTAACCGGTCATGCGACGCGGACTATCTTGCGTCAGGTAAGTTTCCGCGACCGGCGTATTAACATACTGCTCATCGACTCTCACGAGCAAACCAAAGGATACGCAACTGTCTAGCAACGTCGTCAATGCAATGCGATCGCAGCGAAGCTCCGCCGTAATTTCATCCAACAACTTCGGGCTCTTAAGAAAATCGAAAACACCGAGTTCGACGGCGGCAAACATGGTCTTCGACCGACGAAAGGCTTCGAGAAGATCGAGGACGACGGCAGGATCAGGAATCGAGAGGTCTGAGACTTGCATATTGCCGCTAAATTAAAAAGAAAGAATTCCAGGGTAAACGGTAATTTGATTTTTTCAAATTCGAGTCGTCAATGCCAAGTGCAACAATCGAGTGCTCACCGACCTCATAAAAACGGAGCGAGGCTAGAAGAAAAAATCCCTCATCGGCTAGAATTTGAAAATTACAATCCGGCTTTAGTTCTGAAAGCAAGCCTGCTGAACTAAAACATGGAACTAAATCGTTACCCATAATTGAGGGACCGCACATGCTTCGAATACGTACAATGACTAATTTCCTTTTCTTTTGTCGTGTTAATAACAGCCGTCAAAGCCGACTTCTTGGTCAATGGTGGGTTCGAAGACCCTGCGAGTATCGGCATTCGCTTGTTCAATGCCGGAAGCAATGAACTTGCCGGATGGCAGATACTCACCGGTTCAGTTGATACAGTTCCAATTTCTTTCTATCCTTCGTTTCAGGGGCGGCAGTCACTGGACCTCGATGGCGCGGCAGCGGGATCCATTTCGCAATCGCTTTCCGTTTTGCCGGGCGAGCAATATCTGCTCTCTTTTGCTTACGCGAATAATCCAAATCCTGGTGCGACCATTCCCGCTTCCTTTCGTTACACTCTCAATGCTGGCTCAAACGTTCTATTATCCGGTGAATTGACGCATCAATCTTCAACGGTCTCTCAAATGAACTATTCTATTTTCGGTCATACGTTTGTTCCGAATTCTAGTAACCTCACGTTGTCTTTTGCTTCGCTGAATCCATCAGGTAGTGTCGGGGGAATCGCCCTCGACGCAGTTTCTGTCACATCCGTACCTGAACCAACATCTCTATTCCTTTTCTCAGCCGCCGGAATTGTTATAGGATGGCTGAAAATCCAACGTAACCGTTCACGACCTTCGGCTCCGTGAATTGAGGCTAAAGGCATTGGAGTTGGTTCGATTGAAGTTCAAGGAGTCAAGTTGGAAGACTTTTTGGCGAAATTCAATCGATGGATTGCCAACGGAAGTCGTAGCCATGGCGCTCGAAACTACTACGGCCACCCTACGCCAGGCTCGAAGCCGATTCATGCGTCGACTTTGAATAGACTTGTTGGCCTGGACAACTCGCCAAGCTCATCTTGTCTAATTGAAATGGAAAACGGTATAACTTAAACATGGAATCATCACTCCACCGACAATTAAAATATCATTTCGCAGCCGATTTGAACTCCATTGAGGTTATGGTAGACGGTTTTCGAATCGATGCTATCGATTCCAAAGGGTTTTTAGTCGAGATCCAACATGCTGGGCTTGGCTCCATCCGCGACAAAGCTAAAAAACTCTTGGAAAACGGTCACCGACTTCGAATCATCAAACCTCTGATCAGTTGCAAATGGATTGAAACTTTGGATCGAGACGGGGGCGAGTTGGTTCGCCGTCGAAAGAGCCCTAAGAAACTGGTAGCAGTGGATATTTTTCGCGAATTGATCCACTTTACGCAAGTCTTTCCAAACCCCCGTTTGACCCTGGAAGTCCTCTCAGTCGAATGCATCGAACAGCGCCTCGATCGAGTCAATAAGCGAAAACGTCGCAAGCAGTATAAGACACTAGATCAGCATTTGGCAAAAGTAGGCGACATCCATGTCCTAAAGGGGATAGCGGACCTGTGGCGGATCCTTGGTAATCCGAAACTGCCAAGCACATTCGACTCAAAAGGGCTTGCAGAGTATCTTGAGCAACCGCGATGGTTTGCTCAACAGATTGCTTATACGTTGAATCGTTGTGGAGCGACCGAGATAGTAGGCAAACGGGGCAATGCCATTGTCTACAGTAGAAAAGGCAGATCGTTTCAAAAAGTGGCCGCCTAGTCGACGTTGTATTCCATTGACTAGCTTGCCCGTCGTGCTGCTAAATAAGAAAATCACTGGATGTGGAAACTGCGACAGTTCGTTCTATAAGGACTAGGAATGTGAGAATCGTTCAGGTCGAAAGATTTACAAGAAAAAATGAATAGTTCCGCCGAAAGCAGTTCCAAACACTCACATCGGCTTCCGATTCGAGTCCAGTACTTCGAGACCGACGGCCAAGGACGCGTGCACAACTCGCAGTATTTAAACTATTTTGAACGAGGACGCGTTGAAATGTTGAGGTCCATTGGGGTCTCCTATCGCGAAATGGAACTGACCGGGTTGATGTTGGTCGTACGAAGCATGCACGTGGATTTTCGCTTACCAGCTCAATTTGATGACGAACTTGAATTGATTACATCCTTGCGCCACAGTCATGGAGCGAGAGTTGAACATGCATACATGCTAGTGAAAAGCGGAACGTCGGAATCGCCGCCGACGATCGTGGTAACCGGCCATAGCGTCATTGCGTGCATCGATCGCGATGGAAAAATACGACGGCTTCCAAAAGTGCTGCAACTCTTGAAATCGGAATAGCTAATTTCCAATTCGATAAAGCGGTTCCGCTCGTTTTTCGCCCGAACGTGGACCGAGGTTGCCGTATCGGCATCATTAACAAACGATTGCCAGTTGGCGGGCTTTGGAGGTAAGACGGGTGGAAGACGTCGATCTTGCTGTCTCCGAGGTTGGTCGGAAACAGTATCGATGCGTTCAACGGATTGGAGAAAGCCATTCTCAAGCTTTTGCCAAGTTGCACCTCCTGCCGATATTTTGAAAGCATGTCGTAAAAAGTTATCTGGGCCTGTGTTTTCATCCATTCTGCGTACAAGATAACCGATTGCATTGATAAACTCCTCGCGCTGGCAAGCTGGCGCATAGTGGGTCGATATCTTGATCGAGACGCATTCGATTTCTGACAATTGCAGGGCAGTGAGATAGCGATCGAGCCTGCGACTGGATTCGCGTTCGCCCAGGATGGCTTCGCCGAGAAAATTAACATTCATTCGCAAGCCTTCATGCGAGCGTTCTCTCAAGTGACTGGGGAGTTTATCGTGTTCAGCGGGCAATATAACGTTCGCCGTTTCTTCGCGCATTTTTTCTTTGACCCTTGGCACTGCGACACCGGGCAAGTATTCGCCAAACGACTGAAAGCCCTTCAACAGTGCCTGGTCAAAGACACTAAAAAACCTCGGAACTCCCTGCACATCCAGAATGTGGACCATTTGATCGACAACACGTCCAGGTAACTTACTACGAAAACTCTGATCCGTAATCTGTGTCAACGTCGACTTGTCCTCCGGGTGCTGGAACATTCGGTCGAGTTCTGCTTGCTGCCGACGTTCTTGAGGTGTTGAGGAACCTTCTTGATTGGAAGGACTTTTCGAACCGGACGTCGAGAGTAACGGCATAGCGATTCCAACCAAACAGCGTTTCCGCTTTGCGTGGTTTGCCCTCAGCATACTCCTTGGTGACAACAGCTTGAAAGACTCTACGCGGAAACCCATTTAGTCCTTTTGCAGTACGTCGAATTGAGTCCACGACGGACCGGGGGAGTAGACCTTCCATGACGGCTCCAAGAAAAGTTGAGCCCCCCTCACCAAAGAACAAAGACCATCATTATGATTTCATGAACGCATGCTGAGTAAATAGGGCCTTCCGCCAAAAACGGAAGCGACCAGCATCCTAACCAGTGCGCTAAAGCAATTCGAAAAACGCCAGCGATATGAAAATCCACGATTCGAAACGACATTTAGCATTGCGGACAGATCCATTGTATTGCTAGCATTTCTCGAACTGCTGTGGGTTCGTTGGTACGTTTTTATTGGCCGGTTGCCTTAACTCGATTCGCAATGATCCAGACAAGTTGGCAACGATACGCACCAGACTGAGCGATGTCGCTTGGTAGATGCGTCTGCTCTGCCAAAACATTGGTACACGTGCCAATAGGGAAGACTTAGAGGTCGGTAAGTTTTTCCAAGGTCGATATCGAGCTGTTCGAATTTTAGATGAGGAAACGCTGCTGGCTTGTGCTGCTTACGTCGACTTGAATCTGA
>CAMDKL010000220.1 GCA_945900945.1 Pirellula staleyi DSM 6068 | reverse complement strand
ATCGATGCCAACGCATGGAAAAATTGGAGATCCAAAATATTCCTGTCCCTAATTTTTCTGTCAAAACAGAGAGAACGAGATCAGGCTGATTGAAAAGAGTGCAACAAGAACAACCGTCTTGATGTCCAGGCTACACGCGATCTCGCGTTCACAACCTGAGCAGGGGTGGAACATTCCACTTGCCGGTGAACCAAGACACATTGACCCACCGACTTCCAAACGAAACTTGGTCAATCCATTAAGATTAAGATTAAGACGTAACCGTTCAAGGCCGAAGGCCGTGAACGGTTACCTTTGCTTCAGCTTATGATTTGCTATAACTTGATTTGAGACGCTATTTGGTTTAACGTAATCTACTTGAATTTTGTGAACCGATGTCGATCGAGTCTTCTAACCCGCTACAACTCTCTACGGTTCCCCTGGTCGGCGTCGCAGTGAATGCTGCGCTGGCAATACTTAAGATTCTTTCCGGTGTGTTCGGCAATTCGTATGCGTTGATTGCTGATGGAATCGAGTCGACCTCGGATATTGTCACTTCTCTGGTTGTCTGGGGCGGATTGCGAGTTGCAATTACGCCTGCAGATGAGCAGCATCCGTACGGTTATGGAAAAGCCGAAGCATTGGCTGGTATCGTGGCCGCTTTGGCGTTGCTCGGTGCAGCAGTTATCATCGCAGTTCAAAGCGTTCGCGAAATTCTCACTCCGCATCATCTACCGCATTGGTCGACTCTGATCGTTTTGATTCTTGTTGTTACGATCAAAGAATGTTTGGCTCGGTGGGTTGGCAAGATAGGAGCGGAGGCAGAAAGTACTTCCCTACAAGCTGACGCTTGGCATCATCGTTCTGATGCATTGACGTCGGTGGCTGCTTTCCTGGGGATCACTATTGGTTTGGTCGGCGGGCCCGGCTACGAGCCAGCCGATGATTGGGCGGCATTGGTAGCCTGCCTTATTATTACCTACAGCAGTTTCAGACTGTTGCAGATGGCTGCTAGAGATCTACTTGACGCATCTCCGCCGAAACATTTTGAAGAGCAGGTGCGTGGACTCGCCTTGGGCGTTGAAGGCGTTCAAGCCATCGAAAAATGCCGCATCAGAAAAAGTGGGACCGCCTATTTCGTTGAGATTCACGTCGAAGTAGACGGCGACGCGACGGTGCAACAAGGTCACGATATCGGCGGACATGTTCGTAGTATGCTACGCGAATCGCGTCTGAGGATCGCTGACGCATTAATTCATATCGAGCCCCATGCGACGTAATAATTAAGCCTCGTCTGCCTGCTTCCCTCACTATGACGAACGATATCGCCGCCTACATTGAACCGACGGGGATCACAGGTCTGTCCGTGCTTCAAGCGGTCGTGATCGATATGAACACGTTGCTGCTGGAAGCCATCCCAGATCGTGGTTTCTCGGTTTATTCGGTCACTGGAAATATTAATGACTTTGGGGACGTGACGGCACGTTATCAAAAAGTCGATGGCACGTGGGGGCGTTACGTTTACGATGGCGTCACGAAAGCGATATCCGACCTGGGTGTTTCGGCCGTTGCAGAGAGAGGAATGCCGTTCGAGTGTTTCTCGCGGCGGCATTCCTGACAGAAAAGTGATAAGTGCGGAGTGGCATAGAATTCTACTAGGCTCTGTTCCTAAACACCTAGGCGAGTCTCTCCGAGACTCGCGGCAGTCAGCATCTCGGAGAGACGCACTTAGGTGAATACTAGTTTAGAAACAAAGCCTAAAGTTAATCCAGGCGGCCTTGGTGTTCCGATCCATCGTTGCGTTTGTTGAGTCTGCGAAATGAAAAGCGATGAAAACGTCAAATCGTTGATCTTGAGTTTAATCGATCTGGCATCCGAGTCGGAGCGAAATGCTTTCTTGGACGAACATTGCGGAAGCAATAGCGCGCTTCGGCAAGAGCTCGTAGCATGATGGATTCCAAACAGGTGCTAGCTCGCTTTGACGCCGAGCGTCAGTCCCTCGCACTGATGGATCACCCCAACATTGCCAAGGTGCTCGATGGAGGATTGCTCGCTGGCAGTACGCCATTTTCTGCCAAGGAGCTGCAACAGAAAGGCCTGCTGGAGATTCTGCGAGTGGTGCGAGAGGAAGAGCCGCTCAGACCTTCGACCAGACTCAGCACCGCCAACGGCTTCGCAGCAGATGTGCTACGCTATCTAGCGGGAGAACCCGTTCAGACGCATCCACCCAGTGGTGCCTATCGGCTCAATACGTTTGTGCGCCGGAACCGAGTGAAGGTAATGGCGGGGACGGCGGTGCCCCTGGCACTTGTCGCCGGGGTAATTGGCACGAGTTGGCAGGCGATCCAGGCCGAGCGGGAACGGGCAGGTGAACCGCCTCCTTTGCATTGATGACTAGCTTCGAGTTGGGAGTCGATAATCCATTCAGGGAGAATAAGCGGGGCAAGAGGAGCCACGAAGGCACAATCCTGTGGACATTTGGCTGCTAAAGCGGAAGACTAATGGACGGCTTTCAGAGGCCGTTCGAAGCCAACTGTATTTCAACGCCCGAAGAATTGTCCAGACTGAAGCCCAACATGAGGAACAGTGAATTTCGCCTTGTAGTATCCCACCGGTTTGCAACTGCATATCAGAGAACATGCGTGCGATTTGGTAGCGGCAGTCGATTTGTTACCACTAAAGGATTTTCGAAATGCTCTGTCGGAAATATTCTCCCAACTGATTTCGATAAAAATCAGAAGTTTGTCGCACGGAATGCGTTTCCCAGCGCCTCTAACTTAACGACGCCTTAGCTCAAACGAAATCTTTTAACTGGTAAAATGACGATGAGACTGACTTTGCGAACTTTATTAGCCTATCGGGATGGCGTTTTGGATCCCAAGGATGCCGCAGTCCTAGAGGCCAAGATTAAGGACAGTTCAACCGCGCAGCAAATTTCGCAACGAATTGAGCACGAGATGCAAAATCGGCGGCTCGCGCCTATCCCAGTCGACGCACGCGAGTTTGGCTTCGAAGCAAATCTGGTTGCAGAATTCTTGGACGATACGATTCCAATGGAGACATTGCCAGAGATGGAACGCAAGTGTCTCGAAAACAACACGCTATTAAGCGAAATCGGGAGCTGCCATCAAATACTGTCCCGGGCGTTGTCCATTCCAGCACCTATATCCGCAGCACTTCGTCAGCGGATTCGAGATCTTCCAAACCGTTTGCCAGCGAATCGGTCCGCTGAGGCAAACGGACGAAATCGACGAGTGGACTCTCCGATTTCGATGGAGGCAACGAATTCGAAACCTCAGAGCACTGCGGTTGTGGTCTCTTCGACCAAGCCTATGCGCAAGTCGAACGGTGAACTGCGAGGGTCGGGTATCGAGTTGCATGATGGACTGGGGCGTCAAGTCCCAGAGTACTTGATAGGAAGTGATCGTGGCTGGCTCAAATCAGCCGCAGTTGCAACATGTCTCGTGTTTGCACTCGTCGTTGTTGGTGCTATAGCGATCGGGCCAGTCGATCGTGTTCGCGATTTATTACGGAAATCGGAAATGGCGGTTGATGCGAACTCCAACACAAAATCTTCGACAAAAAAAACGGCTGCCACAAACGATGATTCGAACTCGATAGATACCAAGGCGAATGCGGACGAATCGCCGATTGCACCGCTAGCTCCCTTTGTCGAGCCAGCACCGATTGTCGAACCAGCTCCCATGATTGAATCAGTTCCAACGGTCGATGCGGAAAAAACTTCCAAAACGACACCCTCCGACTTACCCAAAAAAGGAGCAATAGTTGATTCGGCGTCGATCGAAAAGCCCCCGATTCTCGGCGTCAAAAATCGGATCCAATGGTTGCCAGAAACGAAAGCATCCTCGGAGTCGATCGTTTTGAAATTCGGCACAACCCAAGGCAGTTTGGATGCCAGTTGGAAACGAATGAGTCCTGGTGAATACCTAAACGTAGGTGAGCGTGTTGTGGTGCCACCGGCCCAGCGGACTGAAATGCAGGTTGAGCCAGGCATACGCTTGTTATGTGCCGGTGAGAATGATTTGGAACTAGCAAAGGATATCGTGTTGCCAGGCATCGTATTGCACTCAGGTCGTCTTCTCGTTTTTGCGACATCGGATGCACAGGAGATGGAGATAGATTGCAATGGCGTCGTGGTTTCGGTTCGCTTTGGAGCAGCAGACGGGAGCTGCGCTTTGGAATTGCAAAATCTTTGGTCGATTTTCACGGATGCAATGTCTCAAGCAGGTCGAGTCGAGACCCAATCATTCATTCGACTATTCGGAGTCGAAGGTTCCCTCGACTATTCGTTCAAGATCGCCAACCGAGCCGCAGGCGGGACGCTGGCGGTTGGCCAGTATGTCGATTGGAAAAACGGTGAAGCCACAGCAGTACAGGAATTGACGGAAGCTCCGTGGTGGTTTAGGACCAGTATCAATAGACCAATCGATCTTCCAGCCGCCACCGACTTGCAGATCGCACTTGCTGGAAAGGCACCTGAAACCATGGAGGCGCAGCTTTTGGAACTGACCAACCACCGACGCGGCGAAACCGCTGCATTGGCCGCCAGAACGCGCATGATGCTGGGTCGCTACGATGGACTATTTGAGCCTGAGGGGGTTTTCAACCGAAAAAACTTACATAGTCATTGGCAGTCGTTGCTAGCACAAATCCCCCAATCGCTTGGGCGAGACGAGCATCGAGCCCAATTGGTCAACGCAATCCGAACCGCTTCATCGAATCGCGCAAATTCGATTTTATCGCTTCTGGTCCCACCGTCCCAAGAGCAATTGTCAGCGGGTGGGGATAAACTATTGGTCGAAGCTCTTTCGAGCCCAATGATGGATGAACGTGTCTTAGCGATCCATCAACTCACTAATATAACCGGGAAAAGTTTAGGATACCATCCTGACAAGAACCAAGTCGATACAATCCAACAGTGGCGCAAACTGCTCGGGAAAAATGAACTTAGATACGCTACGCCTACCAGTCCGAAAGCGGAATAATTCCATGAGAACGCCCTATATCGCAATTCAAGTGTGCTTTTTTGCATGTTGGCTTTTTAACGCAGGTTTCACTCCCGCTGCGAAGTCCCAGGAAATTCCCGACGCCTCTTCGGGGAGACCAACCAGAAGCATACCGCCAACCATGGCGGCACCTGGTTCTCCACCTGGACCCGGTGCGTTAGGTGTGCGTCCCGGCGAGGTAAAACCGGGTGATGCAAAACCAGGCGAAGTCAAACCAGGTGACGCAAAACCTCCCGAAAACGGCTTACCCGAAGCACTCAAGCGCAAAAGCGAACCACCAG
The DNA here is from genome assembly GCA_945900945.1 of Pirellula staleyi DSM 6068. GTDB lineage: Bacteria > Planctomycetota > Planctomycetia > Pirellulales > Pirellulaceae > JBKCUI01. Next base: position 3,740 of record CAMDKL010000220.1, on the reverse strand, counting down.
AACCTCCGAACAAACGGGAATTTGACATCAAACCCGACGCACAGGGAATGTTGCAATTTCAGTTTCGCAATCAATCGTGGCCCGATCTGATGCGATGGTTGTCCGAAGTTTCTGGTATGTCTTTGGATTGGCAAGAACTGCCAGGCGATTACCTCAACATAGCAACGCAACGGAAGCACAGCCTCGAGGAAACTCGCGATCTTTTTAATAGACACCTTCTGGCTCGCGGTTTCACGATTCTGGAATTCGACGGAATCATGCAAGTTCTGAAAACGAAGGGGATCAATACCGCACAAGTCCCTAAAGTCGATGTCACGAAACTCGATTCGTTGCCCCCGCATCGTTTTGTTCGCGTTTCCTTTTCTTTAAACACACTGATTGCCGCCGATGTCGTTGCCGAGCTAAAGCCACTGATTAGCAGCAACGGTGAACTCAATGCTTTGGCGGCCACCAATCGGCTAGAGGCGATGGACACGGCATCGAATTTGTCGGAGTTGAATCGGATTCTGAACGAGGAACAATCGCAAGCAGCTTTGGAAGGCCTCGCACGCGAATTTGTTTTGCAGTTCGTTCGCGCTAATGATGCCAGGGACCAACTACGACAGTTCTTGGGCTTGGAGGCCGCAACAAAATCTGCCCCTGTGACACCACAAGATCAAATGGCCGCACAGCAACAACAGCAGATGATGATGCAACAGCAGCAACAGCGACAGCAACAAGGTCTTCCCGCACCTCTCAAGCCAAAAGAAAAAGGTGAAATCTATCTCGTTGCAAACGCGAGACGTAATAGTGTGATCGCTTCTGCTCCGCCAGACAAGATGGCGGTCATCGCCGCGTTCGTAAAACGCGTTGATGTCCCAAACGGAAATGCCGATTCGATGAGCATGCTTGAATCACGAATGAAGGTCTACCGTCTCAGTTCGCTGGATCCCAAGCAGCTTGTGGCTACGCTTCTATCGATGGATGTACTTGAACCGACAACACGCTTGGAAGCCGATGAAAAAAACAAAGCGATGATCGCGCACGCATCCATTGCGGACCAATATGCAATCCAGCAAACCATCAAACGTCTCGATGGATCCGCGCGCGATGTGGATGTCATTCAATTGCGCCGACTTCGCGCTGAAGACGTCGTTGGAACCATCAAATTCTTGATGGGTAACGAAGAAAAGAAAGAGGACAACTCCCGAAGAAACTACGGGTACTATGATCCCTTTGGCTACAATACCCCAAAAAAAGATACCACTGCGGACGCATTTCGAGTTGCAGCCAATTCTCAAGACAATCAAGTTCTCATTTGGGCGAATGAGCTCGAGCGGTCTGAAGTCAATAAACTATTAGTCAAATTGGGAGAACTACCGCCCGCAGGTGGAAATGCAAGCCGAATGCGAGTCATCGACGCGAATCGTTCGAGCGACACGAAAGAGTATCTGAAACGTCTGCAACAGGCCTGGAGCAAGATCTCACCCACGCCGTTGGTTTTGCCCAGTGAAGACCAGTTTGACCCAGCCGACGCCAAAAAATCGCCAGCTACCGATCCCGGAACGTCGGATATTGAAAAGCCTAAATCGCCGCGTGATCCAAAAGAAAAAGCTCAGGATGTTTCGAAGACCATCGATGAAAACGAGGACGAAAAACTGGTCCGAAGTGGTATTCCATCCGGCTTTCTCTCGGCTGCAAATCAAGTACCCGACGGCGAACCAAACAAAACCTCCCAAACGAGTTTACCCATTCAGATATCGTTTGATGAAAGAGGCAATCTGGTCTTGGCGGGTGATGATACCGAAGCCCTTAGTCGTCTCGAACAGCTCATGATTGATAACGCGCCTCCGCAGCGAAGCTACGAAGTCTACTACATCAAAAACTCCCGGCCGACTTGGATTGAAATGAATCTCAGGGACTACTACAAAGAGGAAAAGAAAAAGGATTCGAACAACGATGCTTTCCGTTGGATCTTCGGCATTGATGGGCCTTCGGACAAGAAAAACGAAGATCCACAATTAGGCAAAAAGCGACAACTCAAGTTCCTATCGGATAACGATACCAATTCTCTGATCGTTATTGGTGCAGACGATGTGCAACTCAAGACGATTGAAGAACTGATTCGGCTTTGGGATGTGCCTGAAAAGACAAATAAACAAAAGCTTCGCTACTCAAAACTAATGCAGGTCGAATTTTCAAATGCGGAAGGGATTGTGGATGCGATTAAGGAAGCGTACCGAGATCTGCTTAGCACCAATGACAAAGCGTTCGAAAAAGAGAAGTCCGGCGGTGGAGGAGGTGCATCCGAGTCCAAGCGAGGATCATCCTCCGATTCAATTTTTAACGGAGGAATGAACTATAGCTTCTCCGGCCGGCTGTCGATGGGTGTCGATAAGATCACCAAAACAATTATCGTCTCCGCTGAAGGTGAGGATTTGCTAAAGTTGGTCTGCGAAATGATCACCGAATTGGATGAGGCGGCCAAGCCAACTGGATCCATAGAAGTAATTAAATTGGACGGAGCAAACGGTGCAGCAATGGAAAAGGCACTGATGGCTTTGGCTCGAGCAAACGGTAAAGACGTCAAGAACGGCGATCCAAATCAACAACAGCAACAATTGAATCAGCAACAGCAGTTCAACCAGCAACCACAAAACCAGAATGGGCAACCAACTGGCTCATCAAACGGTAGCCGAAAGAAATAGTACACATAGCTCCCGAAAGCTTTGAGAATGGCGCTTGCCGCTTACCATTGGGATGTGAAGTTCGATAATCTTCCCAAACACCCTATCACCTCAGGGGTCAAGCCATTCCAAACGCGAGACGAGTGGTATTTCCACATGCGCTTTCCGCAAGGGATGAAAGGCATAACTCCGATCCTTTCGGCAGTACCACCTGTGAGCACGATGGATCGTCCCGACGGAGCACACAGTGACAACCCGACCGTTCGCAAAGAAGTCGCTCGGGGTGATTTACAACACGTCGCTTGGGGTTGGGGAGCCTCAAAACTCCAAGATGTAACTAGCCAAAACACGAGATGCACCGAGTTGCGTCCGCATCACTCAGCCCAAACGTCACTAAAAAGCTGGCGCATTTTGGCTTGTGCCGTTTCCGGCAAAGTCTTGCTAAGTTGTTCGAAAGTCGTCTTGTTAAGGTCTTTGACTTCAGCAACGTGCCTTGCAGTTTGTTGCAGCGAAAAAACTCGTTGCTCCTGTCCTTAGGCAAGTTTTCCATTGCGTACAACCATAGCTGACGAGTTCCCTTGAGACTATCATCGCCCTCTTTACTCAGTTGAATATGTTCCTGCCGTCGAACCTTGTCGAGCGCTTCTCCGAGGTACTTACTAACGTGGAATCTGTCATGAACAATAGCGGCATCTGGATATGCGGCACGAATCGCTTCCATGAAAGGACTCCACATATCCATCGCGACAGCTTGTAATAGTTTTCGTTGCAAATTGTCCATGTTTTGCCAAAGTTTATCAGCCGCTTCCCGGGTTCGCTCAGGTACAACGTCCAAGACTCTGGTGGTGCCCAGATCGGTCATGATCGACACATAATCCTGACCTTTACCAAAGCTCTTTTCGTCGATGCCGACGTTACGGACATTAGGGAACTGGCATCGTAAGGACGCCACACGTGCTGCATTTGCTCCGAGGTACGGCGGCATGGATCATTGTAGTAAACTGCATCGTATCGAGATGTCGCCATGTTCGTTCCGGAGCCATGTCGGCCTGTGGGCAATGTTTCTTGCATTCG
>CAMDKL010000219.1 GCA_945900945.1 Pirellula staleyi DSM 6068 | reverse complement strand
AGTGATTGGTCAGGCTTAGAGATTCGACTAGTTTACTATCCACTCGTATCACAGCAAATACCATCCAATCGAGCGATGCTGGTCATCGTTGCAGAAAAAATGGAATGGCACCTTGCTAACATGTTGGCAGGTCGTTCGCGTGTGCGGTTCGCGTATGACTGGGAAAGGCCAACATCCAAGCATTGTTCTCGTGGAAGGAAACTACCCGACAGGTGTCATCGTGCCGAAACAAGAAATGAAGGAAATCAACACGCGGCTCATTCGCTCGGAAAAACTGCCGTCTTACGATAGACTCATCATGCCGAAACGCCCTCGCGGCAGGTAGGCTTCAGCCTGCCGAAACGCCCAAGAGATTGGCTTTACAATGGCACAAGGATATTATTTCTGGCGGCCCGCTCTGGCTAGAAAATTCATGGTCTAACGGTGGATTGGTGAAGCACTAAGGTGGGTCGTACCCGCCATGCGAAAATGGATGGCAGCGTGCAATACGCTTGACACCCTTCCATGTTCCTCGAACTACGCCGTATTTTTCGATCGCTTCGATTGTGTATTGAGAGCAAGTGGGAGAAAAGCGACAATTGCTGCCGAGAAGTGGACTAATGGCACGTTGATAGAATCGCACCATGCCTATCGATAGCTTCAAAACGCATTCTCGCCATTTTCGCATAGCGAAAGAATACTATCTCTTTCGATTGTAGATAGGAGGTAATCGCAGCTTGTTCTGGGGCTTTGCCGGAAATGGCAATGGAGCAAAGTCGCCTGCATGAACGACTACGGATTGTTCACTTTCTGGTTGAGCGCCATTCGAAACGACTTGGTTGGTCAGGTATTGACCTGGTTCATCATGATGTCCTGCGGAGATCGCTTTGGCCGTCAATATCGCACCACTGGACTTGGACGGCAACCTGACTGCGTCATACCAATTATTTGGCACGTCTAATAAGTTAGCCAACGCAGGTTGCGAGCAAAGTTCGCGGAGGTGTTCCACTAAAATGCTCCGAACCTCTAGAATTGCCCGCGGTTTGCTATGAATATCCTGATGTCTGGATTCAACGAGTATTTCGCTGATGACGTCGTCCATATGCGCGCTTTTTACCTCGACGATTCCGTCGCTCAATTCCGCTTCGCCGCCAAACCAGTTTGATTTATGGACAACGCCGACGATATTGTGATATTTCACCCAAGGGGCTGTTCTGGCTCGAAGCATCGTAGGGAAAATCGGCGATTGCGGACTGAGCGAATCAATGCTGGTCGTTGTCGTAACAAGTTCGGTATTGCGGAATAGGTTCGGGTTTTGGCGAACAAGCGAATTACCAATGTCCGTAATACTGCTCGGCAACTTGATTAGCTTTCGACCAACCCAACGCGTGTAATCATTCGAATAATTGCTTCCGCGATGCGGAGTTCCGATCGTAACAACCCGTTTTATAGCACTGTTGGGGTGAAAGAAGAGGGATGCGGCCAGACGTTGTCTCTCCACCTCGTCCCCCTTGACCTTGTCAAATGGCTCATCGCTGAGTATTCGCCAAAATTCCTCGCCACTTTCGAGAGTTTGCATTCGCGAAACGAGTCCACCCATGCTGTGACCCACCAAAACCATTTGATCTAGCAAGGGATGAACTAGATCCGGATCCAGCGTGCGTCTCAACTCGAAAAGGTCACTCCGCATCTGCGTGGCACTAATCCAAAATGGTTGTCCGGTTGGATACTGATAAAACCAAAATTGGTAGTTGCGACGAAGCTCCTGGAACGACCTGAGGTCATTAAACATTGGCATCCAAGTTAGCGGACTAGACCAAAGGCCGTGCACCATGACCACCGGGATTCGATTGGGATCATACGGTTCAAGCATATAGACGCCTCGCAACTTTTCTGACTTGTGCGGGTCTCTTAATCCAAGTGTACTGTTGGTCTGCTCGCGAAATTTCTCGTTATCTAAGAAAAAGGCCAGTGGGGTACTTAAATCCGATTGCAACGGAACTTTGCGAGCATTCAATTCGATGTCCGTAGAATCCGATGGGTCATGCAACTCCAAAACACAAGGGTGACGATGTTGCGAGTCCCACGACTGTGCAATGGTTGGCGAGGTAACCCGAAGCAATGCTGTGATAGGAAAAGACAACCCCTCGGGGTAGAATTTCTCGACAGGGCCTTCACTTGCATGAGACTTTCGAACTGCAATCATGGGCACTCCAACGCCATAACTGACGTTCGCCGACTGAAGCACTTGGACCTGGAATTCACTGCAGAATTTCAACACTTCGAAGTCTTCGTCATGCCATTTGCCTCGCGACACTACTTGCACGTCGTAGTCCTTTTTTGAGGTAGTGATCCTATAGCTATTGCCTGGCTTCAAGTTTCCTTGACTGCTCACCATTCTCAAGGTGGACTCAAGTGCGGCATTGTAGAGATCGCAAGCACCGCGAAACTGCGGGTCATAGGGATTGCGAGAGACATCAAGTTCAGGACAGAAAAGGTATAGGTATGCGTTGCTAACGGACACGCTATACATGTCCAACGCTTGGCCTTCGCGATGTGCTCGCTCGGCTTGTTTGCCAATCGTATAAGCCAACTCGGAAATAGCGTAAATTTTTTCAGCCCCTTTCTCGTCCATTGCCAGCTCTTGCAACTGGAGGAGGCAATCGTCTGGATCGCTTTTGTAAGCGTCGAGGAGAGCGTAATGTCGCAATAGGGTCGTAGTACGGGCTGTAATCTGCGGCCCAGATCTGGACAACAAACTCAACGACTCCGTGAGCGGGTTGAATGGATTCTGCCTGACTTGAACATATTTCTGAGTCGCGCAACCTGTGTCCACCATCGACAGGCAAATCGCCAGCATAAGAAATGAATAGCGCAAACAGCCCGGACGGAAATAGCCCACGAATGCGGGTTTCGATTCTTCATTTTCCCCATCCAAAACTGCCATCTATGTCATCGCTCTCGCCGCCGAGTAACCTATTCGAAAAGGCCAACTACAACCATCCGATGTTTGAATAGCAAACGAGGATAGTTCCCAGCAATGGCAATGAGCTAAGAGTGGCAGTCTGGGCAAGACGGGAAGGCGGAACTACTTGTTTCGAAGTGTGTTAAAGTAGTCTCGTTGTTGATCTCGTTGTGCCTTGGGCAACGACATGTTTTCGATGGCATCTGGGTCGTCGGGTTTCGAACGAAGAACAGCATCCCGAACTTCTTCCTTGGTCGAACCTTTACGATTGGGTCCGCCAACTTTTCCGCCGAAGGTCGTCTCGCCTTTTCGCATTTGATCTCGAACATGGGAATCGAAGTTCTTTACACTATGCTCCTTTTCTTCACGATCTCCGGCTCCTTTTCCTTCGCCCTTTGCGTTTTTCGAATCCTTGCCCTCTTTGTCGGAGTTGCAATTCGCACAGCCGCCCCCGTTGCATTCGCTGCAAGCAGATGATTTCTTTGCATCTTGAAGATTGTCCATCATCTCCTCCAAATCTTTCAAGGACTCTTGGTCTTCCGCGAGTTCGCCAAGTTCCTCTTTGAGGCTTTCCAACGCTTGCTGAGCACCTTTTTCGTCCCCTTCTTGCATCGCTTTTTGGGCTTTCTGCATATTGGCTTTGACAGCTTCCATCGCTTTGGCCTTTTGGGCGTTGGCTTCCATCTGTTCGACTTTCTTCTGCAGTTTTGCAATTTTTTCTAAATCGCCGCTATTTTGCGCTTTAGCGAGTTCCTTTTTAGCCTCTTCGATTGCTTGCTTTTCTTGATCCTGGGCTTTCTCAAGTGCTTTTTGCATCTGGTCCAACTGTTTAATCAATTGCTTTTTCTGGTCGTCCGTCATTTTGCCCGACTTCATCTCGTTCAGCATTTTTTCTAATTCGTCGCCAGCCTTTTCGAAGTTGCCGTCTTGGAGCGCATCGGCAATTTTTTCCGCTGGCCCCTTGTCGACGTTCTTTAAGTGGTCGAGAGCTTTCTTGACGCTATCAGAACCGCCTAGAGCTTCTTTTTTTCGTTCGATCTCTTTTTTAATTTCGTTGAAATCGGAAAGCATTTTTTTAGAATCAACGGTGTTCGCTTTTTGGAAGTCCTCTAGTTTCTTTTCGATTTTCTGGAACTCTTCAGCCGATTCCTGTAACCCCTTTTCTTCTGCCTCTTCTCGTTTCTTCTTTATCATTTCCAGAATGGGTTTGGTTTGGTTCTTGATGTTCGTCAGTCGCTCCGATGAGCTGAATGGCATTTTTTCGATCAGGGGGAGCTCGGCGTCTGGAATCCAGAACAACGCGATGCACGAAAGGAGCGGCAACGCAACCCAAGGAGTTTGAGGTGCGGTCCGAATCGGGAAGTGCTCCACCACCTCGATACTCTCCACTTTAGAGGCAGCATCGTTGAGCAAGGCCTTTCCAAAGGGTGACTGTTTTTCGGTTGCGTCCAATTGCAAGGCGCTGCTGATTCGTTCTCGCAATCCAAAGCGTCGATCGATCTCGATAGCCGAGTACATTGCACTTGGACGATAGAACAAAGAAATCGTACCGGCTGTCAAGGCTGCCGCCAGCCCGCCTCCGATTAACCAAACTTGACTCCAGCTTGCGAAGGTGTACGGCAAAAACCAAATCTTTGGGACCAATAGACCGAAAAAGCAAATCGAAAATGCAATGATCAAACACCAAGCAAAAACATTCAGAATCGTCTGAGTCCAAAGAAGCCGACGCGCCCTAGAAATCTGGCGATTGATTAAATCCATGTTTTCGTTTCCCTTCAGACGGTACTGTGGGCCGGGGTTCACCTCGCCACTCATTGCAAACAGTATTCTAAGGGTTTCCAACTGCGATAGCATCCTCGAAAAAAAATGAAAATCGCGGGAATCCAGCACTATGGCTTCTCGGCAAATGGACATTCGCACGACAAAAAACCGCAACCGGGACAGCCGTTTCCATATTTTTTCTGAAGGGCAACACTCAGGTTTACCCCAGCTACGTTTGCGATTGTTGTCAGCCAAGCTACAACATCGGCGAATTCCTCTTCCAGATTTTCACGATCATTTCCGGTCCTCAGCGCTGTTGCTAACTCGCCTATTTCCTCCATTAGCCACATGAAAGTACCTGAAACGCCGCGTTCCGCGTCCTTTTCGTAGTACATGGTGCGGATCAATTGCTGAAAGTCTCGCAAAGATACGTCGGGTTCAGAACTACTCATCTAGAACTTCTAACATTAAGGCCGGAATGGGATCGAATTAGCAAATGGATCAGAATACCAAAGTTGGTCGCAATTGCACGTAGATGCACTGCGGTACACCCGTGCGGAAAAGCCGTTCCACCAAAACACGATTTTTGAAGCTTCAGGACTAGCCATCCACCTACACTTGTCCACACTAGATTCGCTCCCTACACCGCAAAGCTATCGAGTGACGAAACTAATTCGTCGAGTCCCAAGTCTGCCTTTTTAAACTATGATTACAGATCCCTCAATTAATTCTGGGTTGGACTACAGTGAACATTCCGACGTTTCAACCACCCTTCGACCGAATCATTCAATCGGAAAAAACGGAAAAAAATCTCCTGTGGATCATCTGCGAATCGAACGAGCTGTTCGTGAAATCCTTGCCGCCATAGGCGAAGACCCGGATCGAGAAGGGTTAATTGAGACTCCGGCACGAGTTGCCCGGATGTATGCAGAAGTTTTCTCAGGACTTCATAAAGATCCCCGAATTCACCTTAAGCGGGTTTTTTCGGAGAGCTATGATGAAATCGTACTTCTCAAAGACATCGAATTTCACAGCATGTGCGAACATCACTTGTTGCCCTTCCACGGTCGTGCACACGTTGGCTACTTGGCCGATGGCAAGGTTGTAGGGCTAAGTAAGATAGCTCGCGTTGTCGACGAGGTGGCTCGGCGTCCGCAAGTTCAGGAGCGAATGACGGAGTCCATCGCAAATATGATGGAACAGGAGCTGGGGGCTCGTGGTGTTGTTGTGATGATCGAAGCGAGCCATTCATGTATGACGATGCGAGGCATTCGCAAATCGGGCGGGATGTGCGTAACGAGCGCCATGCGAGGAGTTTTTCGCGACAATCTCTCATCGCGAGCCGAGATCCTCGGCCTGATAATGAATCAAAAGCATCGTTGATGCGAAACGGAACACAGGTTACCTTCGCCCAATGCCGCTAGCCCGCGTTCGGTCGGATTGGGATTGGTTCATTGATCGGCGAGTACTATTGGGTCCAGTGGATAAATTGGACTGCGGACATGCTGATAATTTAGCGACTGCAAGTAGGAGCTGCACGGACCAAGAGTCTCGATCCACGCATGACGTGTTGCAATTGGGTCGTAGGCCTTGCGATGGGCTACCGCGGCCTTGACGCCAATCACCGAAAGGTTTTCCGGGTCGATTCCAACATGTCTCCACTGCCCTAAGTCCATGGGTGGAGTCCGGCGACTCGTCAAAAGTATCGTAACCCCGGAATGCCGTACCACTGCACAATCACCCATGTCGAACCGATCGCCGCACAAGCTTGCGAGATGACTTTGCTTGTCCTCTAGCTCGAAACTGCCGTTGCAAAGTCGAAGCAATTCGCACTCCAGTTCAAGCGGACCGTCGGTCAGCCGACTGCCGCGACCTCCGAGATTCAGCGTTATCACATCACCTATCGAAAGGCTTGATAGAAGTTGTATGTTCGTTGGATCCCAAAGGCAAACCGCTGCGTTACCTATAGCGTACTTTAACAACCCTCTAAGCAAACCAGTTCCGTCTCCCGGCGCACCGGCTCCAACGTTATCCGATGGCTCCGCTAGCACAGCAAGACCCAAAAGTTCACCCCTTTCTGCGAGATCCCGAAGTTCGCTTAGGACCTCGTCTATTGGCGACTCTAGGACATTGCCTTCTTCGGCATGCGTGACCGCCATCGCGACTAAAATACTCAGTGCCGATCTCGCGGTCGACTCGTCTCCAACTGTCACGATGGAAAAGCTAACACCCGTATCCGGCGAGTCTGAAAACGCAAACCCTGCATTCACATTCACTGCCCAGAATTCAGGATGCGCCAGCTCAAGCTGCCGAGCCAATTGTAACAGAACATGCATCGGATCGACTGCAGACGCTGTTCCCGTGGGTGGCCAAATAATGGGTGCCTGTGCAAAAAACTGACGAGGTCGTACACATTCCACCAGCGACCTTTGGAGCAGCGATGCCGCCCGGATCGCCGAGTTTCGAGCGTCCCAATGCGGGTTCTCGCGGTATGCAATCAAGCAATCCGAAAACATTGCCATCGCTTGCGAAAAATTCGCATGTAGATCATAAACGCCAAAGACGGGCAACGCTTCGGCGCCAGGGAGCATGCGAATACGACGAAGCAACTCGCCCTCCACATCTTGGAAACTCTCCGAAACAAAAGCACCATGCAATACCAAGAAGATAGCATCCACACCTGCCGCAATGGGCTCACTGGCAAATTTCATCCAGTATTTCCAAAACTTTTCTAAGACATCATCGTTGACCGTCGCACTCGGCACCGCCGTGGCCACGATCGCCGGAATGACTGCCCAGTCATGTTGGTCGGCAAATTCCAAAACACCTCCGAGAGGTGAGGCGTCCCCTTTTGCTTGAAAGATCGCATCGCCTTCCCGTACCTCAAACGCTTTCCATTCGGTCAAGCCATCAAGAAAAGTATGGGTCTCGTGAAACAATCCCGCCAAAATAATTTTAAAACGATGCCTTTCTTTTGAGATGGTATCTGGCATCAATGCATCACTATTTGCGTTAGTCATTGCCATTTTCGAGATCGATTCAGTTCTGCGTGGTTCTTGGTCGCTAGAGCGATTGAATCCGATCGATTTGGTTGCGTCAAGTGGAACGGTTTGGTTTCGCCGCCGATCTGACATGCGATTAATTACTGCCGAGAACAACTTGCTTTCCCCTAGGCGCAAAACTATGTTGGTACGGCAGTTTCGAGGGCAATTGCGCCGTGCGTGTTGAACCCTTCTCGGCCTAGGAAACAAAAAGTGACGCCAAACGATAGACCCCCGTATGCAAAGCTTAGATTTGCTACATTGCCGATTTCGTTCGCGATGATTCGAGAACACCTTTCCGTACCGCTCCTTTGTGACGCACTCGACATGATAGGGTTGACCCGTCAATCGCCACGATTGCCCCTACTTCCGTTGACTGTAGATGGACGTCTTTTGTTTGGCCGGTCGAAGACAACACTTTGGGCCGACATGGCGCACGAAGACCCAAACCCCTATCAGCTGGAGCTGGCTGCTATCGATTCGTGCCAGGAAGACGACGTTATTGTTTGCGCGGCCAGTGGCTCAATGCGTTCGGGCATTTGGGGCGAACTGCTGTCTACCGCTGCGCTGAATCGACGTTGTGCTGGCGTTATTGTCGACGGAGCGGTACGAGACATTGTCCGTATGCGTGAAATGCAATTCCCTGTGTTTGCACGCGGTACCAATCCCTACGACAGTCGCAATCGCCAACGCGTGATTGACTTCGACGTGTCACTCGAGTTGGATGGCGTTCGAATCGTACCGGGCGACTTGATCGCAGCCGATCCCGACGGCGTTGTGATCGTGCCCCAAGCGGTGGAGTATCAGGTTGTTCAAAGCGCATGGGAAAAGGTCCACGCAGAAAGTAAAGTTCGGACCGCAATCGCAGCTGGGATGTCTGCTACCGAGGCCTTCAAAACATTCGGAGTGCTGTAGACTCTGCTCGACTTTGGTCCGAGATCCTGGGTTTTTCGTGACAAGGTCTCCTAGGCAGTACCGCTGTCAGGAGTTCCTTTAAGCCGTATCATGCAATCCCTGCACGATCCAACTTTGGCATCCTAAGGCGTTTCGGCAGGCTGAAGCCTACCTGCCGCGAGGGCGTTTCGGCATGATGAGTCTATCGTAAGACGGCAGTTTTTCCGAGCGAATGAGCCGCGTGTTGATTTCCTTCATTCCATTTTTTCTGCAACGATGACCAGCATCGCTCGATTGGATGGTATTTGCTGTGATACGGTGGATAGTAAACTAGTCGAATCTCTAAATTGCGGGCCGCATCGAGGTTTTCAAAAATGGGAGTCGTGTTC
>CAMDKL010000218.1 GCA_945900945.1 Pirellula staleyi DSM 6068 | reverse complement strand
AATCAATAAACCGTGCTCGCGGTTTAACCCGAACCTTTTTGATCCGAATCCGAAGGAGGCATTAATTTTCTCCTCGCGTCGTAGGCATACCAGTCCTCAACTCGTTTGCGTGCCCAAGGTGTCTTTCTCAAAAATACGAGACTTGACTTTACGCTAGGGTCTATTTGAAAACAACGAATCGGTATTTGACGCCCCAATTCTTGCCAACCATGTCGGTCCACAAGCCGTGTGACCATCATTTCTAACGTGACTCCGTGCAGCGGATCCGATCCTTGATTCATTCTTAGTGTACTCGCTGGCCAGGAACGGCGCCCGAGTCGATGCCGAGCAAGAAGACTTCGGTGCCGCCTGGGCCTACAGCGGTGACCATCCCCTCGCTCAATCCGAATTTCATTTGCCGTGGTTGCAAATTCGCGACGATGACTACCAGTCTGCCTTGCAGTTGGTCCAACGTATAGGCAGCCTTGATTCCTGCAAACAAGGTACGCGTATTCTCGCCGCCAAGACTCACCGTCAGTTTCACAAGCTTCTTCGCTTCAGGAACTTCCTCGGCTTTAATGATTCGAGCCACTCGCATGTCGACTTTGGTAAAGTCATCAATCGTACAAGTAGGCACCAACGGCTCTTGAAGCAATGCGTCACCGGAGTCTGCTGTTGTCCCGATTTGCGGCGTGACTGCGATTTCAGTCGTAGTAGGTTGAATTTCTTTGCTATCTTCAATCATGGCTTGGACTTTCTCCGGTGCAATACGTTGTAATAGGTGTTCGAATTTAGAAACGGCAGTTCCAACCAACGGCGTTTGGCTATCGTTCCAATGACAAATCTCTAACTGCAAAAGTTGTCCGCATTGCTGAGCAAGGCGTGGCAATACAGGAGCAAGATAAACGCACAGTTGTCGGAAGAGATTCAAAACAATCGTGCAGACCTCTTGCAATCGAATTTGTTGGTTTGGGTCTTTTTTAAGTGTCCATGGAGCAGAATTCTCGACGAACGCATTGGCTTGGTCTGCTAACTCCATGATCAACCTCATAGCGCGAGAGTAGTCAAGTTGCTCGTAGGCTTGAGCGATTCGCTCTCCCACTGCAGCTCCAGCATCGAACAATCCGCCGTCGTGCGGGTACTCAACCGAGAGCCCCAATGGTTCGGCAAATCTAGCCGTTCGACTAGCCAAGTTGATTACCTTGCCGACCAAGTCGGAATCGATCTTGTTGATGAATTCGGACAGATTCATGTCGATATCATCAAGCCTTGGACCAAGCTTCGATGCATAGTAGTATCGAAGGTAAGCTGGGTCGAGGTGCTTAAGATAAGTACTCGCTTGAAATTGAGTGCCACCTCTCTTTGACATCTTTTCACCGTTCACAGTTAAGAACCCGTGAATGTGGACAAATTGCGGGAGAGAATAGCCAGCGGCCTTGAGCACACCAGGCCAAAATAGTGTGTGAAAGTAGGTAATGTCTTTGCCGATAAAGTGATGAATCTCCGTGTTATCGCTGCGCCACCAGTCGGCAAGTGATTCATGGTTCTGTTTGCACCATTGCCAGGTCGATGCGATATATCCGATCGGTGCATCGAACCAAACGTACCAGAAATTATTAGGGCTATCAGGTATTTCGAATCCAAAATAGGGAGCCGGGCGCGAAACGTCCCAATCGCGAAGCGGGTTACCTAGGAAGTGCCCTTTGAGGTAGTTGGCGACCTCGGATTGCAGATGCTTGCCGGATTGTGTCCATTCCTCTAAGAACGCATGTTGCTTTTCCAATTGTACAAACAAATGACTAGCGGACTTCGTGACAGGCGTTGCTCCGCTGAGCGTACTGACCGGATCGATTAGGTCTGTCGGGGCGTAAGTTGCGGAGCATTTGCTACAATTGTCTCCATACTGATCGTCGGCTTTGCAGATTGGGCAAGTCCCTTTGACAAAGCGATCCGCAAGAAAGGTTCCGGCAACGGGGTCAAAGAGTTGCTCGACATCCCTCTCGGCGATCAAGTCAGCCGCGCGTAACGATTGCCAAATCTCTTTGCAAAGGTCGAAGTTTTCGGAGGAATTGGTACTGCCGTAATGATCGAACGCGACGCCAAAACCTGCGAAGTCACGTTGGTGGGCCGCTTGCATATCGGCGATCAGCTCGGACTCGGGCCTACCCTCTTGCCGAGCGCGAATCATGATCGCAGTACCATGCGTATCGTCGGCACAAACAAAAAGGCATTGGTTGCCACGCATTTTTTGGAAGCGGACCCAAATGTCGGTCTGAATGTATTCTACTAAATGCCCAAGATGGATATGGCCATTAGCATAGGGAAGCGCGGCAGTCACCAAAAGTTTTCTATCGGTCATTTCAATATTAAGTAAGCGTTTAAAACGAATGTAAGTCCGGCGTTCACGTAGGTCCGGCTGTCCTCAGCCGGACAACTATTTCGACCAATCCAAAATAACTTTTCCAGATTGCCCTTTCTGCATCGCCTCGAATCCTTTTTCGAAATCGGAGTAGTGAAATCGGTGGGTAATCACCTGGGAAATATCCAGACCGCTTTCTAGCAATACCGACATTTTGTACCAGGTCTCGTACATTTCACGGCCATAGATTCCGCGAAGGGTCAGCATGTTAAAAACGACCAGATTCCAATCGATGGCGATCGGTTCCGATGGAATTCCTAACATGGCGATTTTGCCTCCATGGCACATGTTTTCGAGCATGGTTCGCAATGCAGACGGTGCGCCCGACATTTCCAAACCGACATCAAAACCCTCCCGCATACCAAGTTCTTTTTGGACATCCGACATGGTTCGATGCCGTGCGTCAACTGCCACAGTAGCTCCTATTCGTTTGGCAAGGTCGAGTCGAAAGGGGTTTACATCCGAAACGACGACGTGTCGAGCTCCTGCATGCCTCACGATGGCCGTTGCCATCAAACCGATTGGGCCAGCACCGGTAATTAGTACATCCTCGCCCAGACAATCGAAACTGAGGGCGGTGTGCACGGCATTGCCAAGTGGATCAAAGATCGCAGCGATATCATGATCGATTGTAGGACCATGGTGCCAGACGTTTGTCATTGGAAGCGCAATATACTCTGCGAACGCACCAGTCCGATTGACCCCAACTCCTTGTGTGTCTTTACAAAGATGCCTTCGTCCTGCCAAGCAATTGCGGCAACGGCCACAAACCACGTGCCCTTCGCCGGAAACGATTTCGCCAGGAAAAAAATCCGTTACATTCGATCCCACTTCGACGATCTCGCCAACGAATTCGTGGCCAACCACCATGGGAACTGGGATTGTTTTTTGAGCCCACGCGTCCCAGTTGTAGATATGCAAGTCCGTGCCGCAAATTCCTGTTTTTTCAACGCGGATCAAACAATCGTTGATCCCAATTTTCGGAAACGGAACGTCTTGAAGTTCAAGTCCTACATCTCTTTTTGCTTTTACTAGGGCTTTCATTGTCGCTCATCGGTTTGATCGGGTCATGGTATCAGCAGTAGCCTAACTGTACCAAAGCGTCTGAAACAGGCCTTAATTTTGATGACTAGTCCAACAATCGCCCAAGTCCGTCACCGATGGCGACGGGATTGGGTTTCATCAAGTCTTGAATTTTGGGATAGCCACCGTGTAAAACGGCACTCCGTGCCGTTTTTCTCGGCACGGAGTGCCGAGCTACTCTTTGTTGCAACCCCACTTTTTAGTCTAAAAGCTCGGATAAAATCGGAGCCGTCTAAATTGGAAGTGCTGGGATTTATCCTAGCCTTGAGCTCCTGACTCTGGGCAGCACCCTTGTACTTTTGGGGAAAAAACATTAGGTTCCACGTTTTGAACAAGAAGTCTTGTTTACACCGCTGAGCCATCGCGTCCCCGCTTCCCATGAGCCAGTTTCTCTTTCAATACGTCCGGCTTGAGCCCTCAACCTGGGTGTTTTTGTCCACGCTCTTGGTTATCGGTCTTTTCCTGATGTTTCACAGGTTTTGGTCCCTTCGCAACCTAGATATTTTGCTGGTATTGGCCTTTACCCCCGGTATGATGTTGGTCTACGAGGGTCGGCAAAAAGCCTTTCGAATTGGAACTCAGGAGGTCGCTGCCGTCCAGAAGGGACCCGAATCTGGGGCCGCAATCGATGTAGAATCCATGGCCCCCCTTCCAAACGATGTTTCGTGGCCTCCGGAAAAGCTTCTCTATTGGGGTTTCCTTTGGCTTTTGATCTGCGCGGGCTTCGCGGTGACGCGATTGCTTTTGGATACGACCATCGTTCGTAGACCACTCTTGGACCCGAACCTGAGCAGCGGTGGCATGTTGTTTCTTGGGACTTCTTTACTTGTTTATTTGATGGTAAACGTCGCGACCAGTAGTCCGGTCGAACAGCGTCGAAGCAGTCCTGAGATTGGGCCAGGATATGTGCTGTTGAGCGCATTGCCGCAGATTTCAACCACACCTCAACTTTCCTCAAACGGAGTAGCGGTTCTAGAAGGTGCTCGCGGTAGTTTTTCACTCAGTTTGGCAAGAGTGCTCGCCATCGGAGCCAATTTGACTCTCGTTTTTTGTATTTTGGCGATCGGATACTGGCATTTCGGTAATTTCAAGACGGGGGTTGGTGCAGTTACATTCTACTTGCTCCTTCCGTATACAGCACACATGACAGGGCGCGTTGACCATGTCGTTCCAAGCGCGCTATTGCTACTTGCCGTATTAATGTACCGGCAACCATTCGTAGCAGGTCTTTTTCTTGGCTGCGCAGCTGGAGTGGTTTATTACCCTTTTTCACTACTACCGCTTTGGTGCAGCTTTTATTGGCAACGCGGGATTCGGCGGTTTGCGGGCGGCTTTGCTGTTTCGATTTCAGCGCTGGTCATTGCCATGATCTTTTTGCACCCAAATAACTTGACGCAGGACCTCAGTTATATGTTTGGTCTTAAACAGGTTGCCATGAATGGAATGGACGGAATATGGGGCTTGGGGTGGTATCCCGTTATGCGGATTCCGATCATCGTTGTCTTTGTCCTGCTGAGTTTGTCCTTTGTCGTTTGGCCTGCTCAAAAGAATCTTGCCACTCTTTTGAGTTGTTCCTCAGCGATAATGGCGGCCACTCAGTTTTGGCATGGATTTGGCGGAGGTCTATACATGGCTTGGTTTATCCCGTTGGCTTTACTAACCATTTTCCGGCCAAATTTAGACTACTGCATTGCACTTGAAGTGGTGCGTCCGACGCGAAGAACAGCCAGCCGCAAGACAACTGCTAGTCCTGCCACCGAACCCGAGAGTTCACAGCCTGCAGCGTGAGTGCCTAGCCCTTGCACGCAATTACGGCAGAGACCGCAATGGCACGATGGCTACTTTTTGACGTTACGTGAGTTCTTTGCGACGTAGAATTTTGGATCGTCGATGATCCAATCGGTTGTCCAGTCTCGCCCGTTGTCGCCATTGACGACGTTATAAAAAAAAGACCGGACCTCCTCGCAACGATAACCGTAAGGCATGGCCGACGCGAGGTAGTCGTCGCGTGTCAATTCTTCTACGCCGGGTTTCGCGAAGTAATGGGTTAGCCCGTCCGGAGTAAAGGAAATTCCGAGCGTCCACCAACCCAAAGTTTTGATCTCAGGCCCCATAAAATCACCGCCGCGCTTGTCCGCTCTCATTCGAAAATGAGCGTAGGAAACAGCTTTGCCATTCTCGTTTCGCGAGGCGCGCAGGATAAACAAACCGGGCCAATAGATTTCGTCTTTTTCCTGTTTCGAGGCAAACAGAAACTTGGTTTTGGTCTCCTCTATAGTGGTTTCCACTGCCGCGCGGAACGCAAAATGAGGCCCATTTCTTTTCTCCCATTGTTCCATTGGCGGTAAATAAACCCGCGTCGTCATGTTCGGAGACTGGTCAACCCGGACGGTACCTCCAATACGATATTGGACATTGCAAATGAAATCATCCTGATGCATCGTAAAGCTAGCGGTTTTGGGAATCCCGGTCTGCAAAGACTTGAGAAGCAGTGAGCCTTCGCTTCCCTGCAAACCACCCGCGGGAGTCGGAACCCGCTTGACGATATCGGGATGCCCTCGTTTCGCCCCCTCATACCATCGTCCGTTCGCGGACTTGCCCATCGGCATCCTTTGTTTTTCATCGATATCTTCAGAACTTTTGGGATTGTTTGGGGTAAATTCCCAGCTTTCATCTTCAAAATCGTCCCCTATTTGCGTTAATTGGACGCCAGTCCCGGGAACGATGATGTTGGTTGCGTTCTGACTAAAAACGCTACTTGTCAAAAGTGCAAAGCCAAACCCAACCGATAGAGCATTGAAAAGACGATTCATAGTAGCCTGTTCCCGAAATCTAGACATGTGTTTCGCCGATTCGAAGGCGTCCAGTGCGTATCGGCAGGAAAAACCGTTAGAATCGTAGTTTTCGTATGGGGCTACCAAACTGAACGCAAATTGCGTAGCTTACCTTCATAAAAACCAATCACACCAATCTTCGAAGCCGATTTTTGACTTCGACGCCACACCCCAATAGGGCAAAGTACTTGAACGCAAATCAGCCATCCTCCCCTTCGGACGACAAAGAAACTGGGCACGCAGCGATAGAGAGATCTCAAAATAAACAGGAGTTGCAGATTGTTGGCCGGCTAGGCGAGTCGGCGAAAATCACCGCTATCATTGCGATCATGTTGGTGGCGTTCTGGCTTGTTAAGGGGAAACTAAAGTCAGCGAATGTCACTTTTGAAAAAGTCCAAGAAGGGATTTCTAATGTCCCTTACTGGCAAATAGGCCTAGCATTTGCCCTAACCGCACTGAACTATTTGATTCTGACCGGTTACGATTGGATTGCTGTCCGCCATCTCAAGAAAAGTCTGCCTATCTCGAAGATAATGACTGGGGCCATTGTTGGTTACTCTTATGGAAATGTCCTTGGCTGGCTGCTCGGCGGGAACGCTGTCCGCTACCGACTCTATTCGACCTGGGGGTTTTCACTTCTAGAAATTGTCGCGTTCGTCACTATCCTGGCCACTACATTTTGGCTCGGCCTGTTTCTCTTAGCAGGTGTCGCATTCATTTGGTTGCCGGTCAAACTGACCGAAGATGTACGCGAAAAATTGATATTGGATCATCATGTTTGGGGATGGTTATTCCTTGCCTCTATTTCGGTCTACCTTCTCGCGTGTGCGTTTTACCGAAAGCCGATCCGGATCCGCGATTTTGAAGTGACATTGCCGCCGGTTCAGCTTTCTGCAATGCAGCTCATGGTGTCTGCCGGAGATTTCCTATTAGCTTCGCTTGTGCTGTATTGGCTGATTCCACATCAAGGGAATCCGGACATCAATTTTTCGACGGTTCTCGTTGCATATTTGACAGGCCAAATCATCACGGTTCTGACACATGTTCCGGGTGGATACGGTATTTTAGAGATGGTGCTTCTCTCCTTTTTCCCTGACGAATCGTCGGGGGCTGTCGTTGCCGCCATCGTCCTATTTCGAGTCATTTACTATTTCCTGCCGTTTATCCCGGCTACCGCTTTGGTTTTGGTTAACGAGTATCGCGTTAAACACCGATCGGCCGACCGAAATGAATAAGCGAACTTAGCATCGGCCAACGGCAAATGAGAGTAGTTCTAACCGACGAACCGTCAACACAATCGTGGCAGAATGCCATGAAGCGTTCCATCCGCAATTCGCAGGAACTCTGCGAGGCGCTAAGTCTCAACGCTGAGGTGTTATCTGCTTGCGTCGACGGAGAAGCACAGTTTCCTGTCTTTGTTCCACTCGAGTTTCTTCGCCGCATGCGACAGGGAGACCCGAACGATCCTCTCTTGCTGCAAGTCTTGCCGCGTGCAGAAGAATCCGTCGTTGATTCCGCGTTTGATTCGGATCCTGTTGGTGATTCGCAGGTCGAGAAAGCACCTGGGTTGCTGCATAAATACGTTGGCCGAGTCTTGCTGATTCTCTCGGGCGTTTGCGGAGTTCATTGCCGTTATTGTTTCCGCCGTCACTACCCATACAGTACCGCCCCCAAAAGCGTCGAGCGTTGGCTACCTGCCCTTGAGTACATCCAAAACGATCCTAGTATCCATGAAGTGATCTTGTCGGGAGGCGATCCATTGACCATCGTGGATGAGCATTTATCTGAGTTGGTAGAACGCTTGGACGCGATCCCACACCTCACTCGATTGCGGATCCATACTCGGCTACCCGTCGTTATTCCGCAGCGTGTCGACGAGCATCTCTGCGGTTGGCTGGAAAGAACTCGGATGTCGAAGTGGGTCGTGTTACACATCAACCACTCCCAAGAAATCGACGTGCATCTTGTCGATGCAATTTCGCGGCTTCGTCGGACCGGTGCGACGGTACTCAATCAAGCGGTACTGTTACGAGGCATCAACGACACTGTGGAACATCTAGAATCCCTCTGTGAACGCTTAGTCGACTGCGGTGTGCTGCCGTACTATCTGCATCAACTTGATAGAGTCGCTGGTGCTACGCACTTTGAAGTGGACAGAGAGAGCGGGTTAGCGATGGTTGCGGAGTTAGCCAATCGTCTGCCTGGCTACGCGGTCCCCAAGTACGTCGCAGAAATCGCCGGCCAAGCCAGTAAGACGTCGATCCAAAAGTGAACCGTGGGAGCCGCAATCGAGTCGGCCATTCATGATCAATGATCGTCTGATGGATCAACACCAATGCTTGGAGAACCGTAGATTTGCCAGAGGCTTTCGAGACCGCGACTCCGATTTCATTGTCTCGAGCCACAATCTTTGCGTCTTCAACTCGTGTGTGTTCATCCACATCGAAAGTTACCCATACACTATCGAATGAAATGTTAGAGTCCTTTTCAGTGGATACTTGTTCTGCATTCAATCGTTTTCGCTGTTTTGCCATGTCAACCACACTCGTCGGTACGCCAGCGTTCGCCTTAGCCTCAGCGGCTACCACAAGTGGGTTTTTAAGTGAACATACTTAGCCATCCCCCTCCCCAGGGCAAACGCACACTAAAGTGTTTGTAGGCCAAGTAGTTGCGTCAAGTAGTTGTCATTCCATCCTGCCATTCGACGTTGCATGGCGATACTTTCTTTGCTTGCATTCTGTTTAATAAGGCCAATAGCGAATCTTTTTAACCATGC
>CAMDKL010000217.1 GCA_945900945.1 Pirellula staleyi DSM 6068 | reverse complement strand
GTCGTTTTTGACCCGTGCGATTGAAACACTTCGGAAGGCTAGCAACATGAGCAAAGTGTATTTTGTCGTCCCGTCAGGACTTCGGCAATGGTTGCCAATCCGTCCATGGGCTTTCGCCCATGGCTAGTGCCTGCTGCCGCTTCGCGGCTAGTCGCAATGTCGCCATGTTACAAAAATCAATTTCGCAGGTAATTCAATCGTACAGGTCGAAAAATTTCGGGACTTGTTCGTTTCAAAACGGGACTGGATTTCCATGAAGCAAGTCATCGCAATCATTCGACCATATCTTGCGGAGCGACTGCTAGAAAATCTGAGGCTTTCGCCTTTGGAAGCGTTGCAGGTTTCGGAGGTAAAGGGTTTTGGCCGCCAAAAAAGCTATCTGGATCGCTACTTGGCGACAGAATACTCGCTTGCATTTCTTCCTAAGGTTGAAATTACTCTCTATGTTGCGGATGTAAGGGTCGAGGAAGTGCTCAAGACGATTGTTGACGCAGCCAGAAGTGGCCGAATGGGAGACGGTAAGATCATGGTGATGGATGTCGCGGAAGGCTATCAGGCGATCGGTTGATCTTTCGAATGCCTTTTCGAATTGATGCCGCTACCTTACACTTTCCATTTCACCGTGAAACCGAGTCAAGCGTGCAATCAACCGAGGTGGCAGTCGATGCGATTTAGGCAGTTGGACAAGATAATAGAATTGGTACCTGGGGGGAAAATCGTTGCAGTTCGACAGGTTCGGGCGGATGAAGACTATTTGCGAGACCACTTTCCATTTTTCCCGGTGATGCCTGGCGTTCTCATGCTGGAAGCACTTTTTCAGGCTTCGTGTTGGCTGATCAGAGCGACCGAGGATTTTGAGAACTCACTGTTGGTCTTGCGCGAGGCGAAAAACGTAAGGTTTGCAGATTTCATGGAACCGGAACAATTGTTGCAAATCTCTGCGGAAATTCTCAAGCTTGACGATGAAAGTGTTTCGATCAAGGCCACTGGAGTCAAAGGCGATACCGTAGCGGTTTCGGCTCGTTTATTGATTGGAAAGTCGAATTTAAAATCAAAAAATCCGGATTTGTCAGCACTCGATGAATTTGTGCGAGAGAGCATGCGAATGCAGTTTGAGCAGTTGACTTCCGATTGTCGGACGGGCCGTCCGAGCGTCGAAGCACTGAATTGAATTGCGAGTTCCTCCGTCTGCGGACCGAGCGACTTCGCCACAAAGGTTCTTATTTCTTGACATGAAAATCTAGTTGACTCTGGCCAAATTTATGAGCTTTCATGTCCTCTACCGTGAGGCGTAGCTGGTAGTTTCCAGCGGCAATCTGTTGTGGCATGAATATCTTGTAAACGATGAAGTAGTCACGGCGATGATTCTGACAAATCTCCGGTTCCATCGGTAGCAATTGGTCAGCTACCTTCCGTCCTTGCGAATCAATGATCTCATAGCTTCCCTGAAGTTGCGACTCGTAGCCCTGTCCCTTGACTTTGTTCGCAGCTACATTTTCTATTTCGCAATACAAAAGCAGCTCCTGGTCAGGCTGAAATTGATATTTAGGAAATTTGGTGATGACGCCATACCGTTCTACTTCCGTGCAAAAAGCGACCGATTTTACCTCGAGGTTGCTTGCTGCGGCCAGATGGTTGGTCGCTTCTCGTTGGCTGTTCATCACGATGGACCAATGCCGAGATCGTACTGGCATCGCTTCGGGATTGCTTGCTTCATAAAGTGCATGCATTTGGTGGCGGAAAAATTCTTGCTCGTTTTCTGATAGTTTGTCGATCGGTCGCACTGCGTCTTCCAGCCTTCTTTGGCTAACGTAGAGCATCCTCAACGTCACTTCTTGACTGATTCGTAGATTGTCATCGCTGGCAGGTGTTTCTTTTACTTGCTTCTCTAATTGTTCGATGGCTTGGGATAGCGATTGTCCCCACGTAGATGGACTTGATGGTAGAACCGCATTGCTAGATGGGGTAGGCATTAACGGGGGAGGAGGACTCAAAGGAAGTGCAGTGCTCGAAGCAATTGGAGAAACGGCTGACGCCTGTACGACTCTCGATGTCGATGCATCCAATAGCGCTGTTGCCGGAGAGGCTTTAGCGTCCGCAGAAGTTACGGTTGCTTCATTTGCCTTGGGTTGGATTGCAAGGGCCGTCGCTACGACATCGCGATCCTCAGCTTTCGTATCGGTCATCCGAACTGAAACCTTGCCCCGCTGGCTCTCATTGGACGCGATTTGCAAAGAGTCGGCACCGCGACTGGACGGGTGCACGTCGGACTGAGGTGTATTGTCCAGGGTCTGATAGTTGGTATCTGAAACCGAACGCGTTTCCCCCCCCCGCGTCTTGCCTTTAGACTGTCCGATTGCGACAATCGCGTCTCCTTTTCGTTGAACCGCATCCAATTGCTTCCTGAGAATTTCTCGATAGGCTGCTGGAACAGTTGCCAAGGCACCTTCGATGTCGATGTCCTGATTGGGTGAACTCAGAATTGTCGATGAATCGTTCGCCTCCGGCCCCTGGCCTGATTGGCCATAGCCGACAACTGCCGTCTGTGGCGGTTTTGAACTGCGATCTCCAATGCTTGGTCTATTTTCCGCGACCGAATTATTTAGTTTTTCTCGACGGATTTGCGTCTTGAATTCGGTTAGACTCGGACGCGGCACTCTGCTTTGTGGCGATTGTGATAATTCCCAATCATCTTGTTCCTCGGTTATTTGAGTTAGCTCCTCATCGCGTGCGCGCAAGCCTAGCTGCTGGCACCCCGACACAATCACCGAAGACCCAAACAGAGTTGCAATTGCAAATCGATGCAGACATCTTCCGTCAAGTGCTTGACCATGGAAATTGATTCGTGGTGGAATTTGGTTTTGCTCGTTCGACGTCATGGAAATATCTACCGGGAGTTTACGATGCAACAGATTGAACTTCGACGCTGGAAGCGGTTTTTGAGTCAACCGCAAGAACCTCGTAGGCTAAAGACATATAGTCTTCGGAACCGTGGCTATTCGGAGCATAAGCAAAGATCGACTGACCGAAACTTGGTGCTTCGGCCAATCGAATATTGCGACGAATCTTGGTTTGAAAGAATTTAGCTTGTGCCCACACTGGGCTTTGGGCTGCGCTCACTTGCAAAAACTCCTCGACATCGCGACTCACCTCGGCCGCCAGTCGTGTACCGGACTCGTACATGCAAAGAACGATTCCTTCCAGCTTCAGGTTTGGATTCAGTCGCTTGGCTACGAGTTCGATCGTCCTGAGGAGCTTGCTCAATCCATGCAATGCTAGGAAGTGCGGTTGAAGTGGCAAGAAGACTTCGTCGACCGCAGTTAACGCGTTGAGGGTGAGCACACCCAACGAAGGTGGGCAATCCAAAATCATGAAGTCGAAGTCGGATTGGTCCATCTCGATTTTGTCTTTCAAGATGACCTCGCGTCCAACTTCGCCAGCTAACTCCATTTCGGCAGCCGCCAAATCGAGACTTGCAGGCACGATGGCCAAGTTAGGCAGAACCCAACGTCGGACATGCTCTAATAAAGCATCTCCACATAGCAGATCGTAAATGCTGATTTCATTGTCGTCGAGCGTCAGCCCAAGATGCAAGGAAGCGTGAGCTTGAGGATCCAGGTCCAGGACACAGACCTTCTGACCGCATTGAGCAAGCCCAGCAGCTAGGTTTACGGCAGTGGTTGTCTTGCCGACACCACCTTTTTGATTGAGAACAGCAATTTTTCGCATCGTTCAAAGGCTCTCTTTTGCGGGGTTTGGCTGATTTCTTCGAACAGTAGCAAACGGACTGGGCATAAATCCAGGTCAAACTAGACTGCCCGTTGACAATTCCAGCAATTCGAACATCCTTTTGTTCTCATTCACCACAACCCCGTTCCCCAGAAGGTAACTGCTCGTGAGAAAATTCTTTATTGCTGGCAATTGGAAAATGAATTTATTGCGAGACTCCTCGGTCGCATTGGTCCACCAACTGCTGGCTCAATTAAATAGTTCGAATAACGTAGATGTAGCCGTTTGCCCACCCAATGTATACCTACATGATGTCGGGGTTGCCCTGCGTGGAAGCCTGATCCGATTGGGTGCGCAGAACGTCCACCATGCTGCGGAAGGCGCTTTTACGGGCGAGGTTAGCTGTAGCATGCTCCAGGAGTTTGGGTGCAGCTACGTCATTCTAGGCCACAGCGAGAGGCGAGCGATTTTTGGGGAAACCGACTTGGATGTGAATACCAAGCTCAAGGCGGTTCTGAAGTCAAGCATGACCCCAATCGTCTGCGTAGGAGAAACGCTTGCCCAACGCGAAGCAGGTTCGACGCAAACCGTGGTTCGAGGTCAATGTACCCATTCTCTTGCTGGCCTGACTGCCGAGCAAATGACAAAAACAGTGCTAGCATACGAGCCCGTTTGGGCCATCGGAACTGGCAAAACGGCGACTCCAGCTCAGGCCGAAGAGGTTCATGCGGATATACGCCAGTTGCTCGAGTCCATGTTCGATCGCACCGTCGCGAATTCCGTGGTTATTCAGTACGGAGGCAGCGTCAAGGCAGACAACGCAAATGAACTTTTGAGCCAGCCAAACATCGATGGTGCGTTAGTCGGTGGGGCGTCGCTAAAGGCGGAATCTTTCCTACCTATCTTAGAGGCCGCTCTAAAAATAATGAAATAGCATCATTCGGTTCGCTTCTGGACTAGTCAAGCGATAAAATCAATCGTGGCTCGCAACCATTCGGGGCTATGCAATGCTAAGTCCAGTTTTCAAAACAAAAGTGCAATATGAAGAAAAATGCAATCTACCCCGTATCGCACTATCCACTCCATGTGGCCACGATCCTTTTTCTGTTTCTGGTTTGCATTCTGGCACGCACCACTTTTTTGCAAGCGGATACGTTCGAGATCCGAGGTGGTGGATTCATCACCGGAAAACTGACAAACGATCCAGCCAGCAGCATTCTCAAGATCCGAACCAACGACGGAATCGATTTAGAAATCGCTGCAACGAAAATCAAGCCGGCTCTGGTCACGGACGAACAGGATCAAGCGTACCAATCATGGTTGAAGGGCAAAGAAGATACGGCTGAATTACATCGTTCCGTTAGTCTAGAGTGCCTCAATCTCGCTCGCGATCCCAAAGCACTTTCGTATGCTCACAAAGAACGAGCTGTTGAACTCGATCCAAGTAACGAAAATTGGTCTGCAATTGGATATAGTCAAGACAAACGAACAGGAGAATGGACTCGCCGTGATGTATTGCAAAAGAGAAAGGGCATGATCAGCTTGCCTGGAAACAAATGGGACACGCCGCAATCCAAAGCGATCGCGGATTTTGACAAAGCGAGAGCGGTTGACGAAAGCAAGACCAAAGGACTGATAGATCAACATTTGCGGAACCTCACACAGAGAGGACCAGCGGGAGTGAAAGCCGCTGAATTTTTCAGAACTTTGGTTGACCCCGTCGCAATGGAAGAAACCTACAATTTAGATAACCGACTGGCCATCAAGAAGATCTACGAATTGCTTCTAAAGGACGCTAGTCGAGCAGACATGTACATGGATCTTCTCGCTAAAATGCCAGACAACTCCGCCAACGCGATCTTCGTTAAAATCGCGATGGAATTTCCGACCGGTTCGCAGCTCGTAAGTCAAGCCCTTGAGTTGCTGGAGAGAACTGAGGCGAGCCGAGAGTATGCCTTTCAGCAATTTTTGAATGTGATCAGTAACGAAAAATCGACGACAGGAGCAGTCGATCGGGCAGGTAGCAACGTGCAATCTTTTGCCGACAAGCGAGCCATTCCTACTTTAATCGAAAGGCTCGTTTCAATCTTATCTAAGACAACAACCCTACCTAATCCCGTAGGCCAAAGTTCCGACGGGAGCGTGTCAGGAGGCTTTGGAGGCCCAAAAACTGTGACGACAAAAGCCCCATACCCTCATTCGACTGTGCTAAGTGCACTACGCTCATTAGTAGACAACGCCAACTATGAATACAACATACCGGAGTGGCGTATTTGGTATTCCAATACATTTGCCAAAACGAATCTGGATCTGCGACGGGACGAGTGAGAGTTGCTGTCCTTGAGTATCTGAGCGGTGGCGGGTTGCTCAACGACCCAATTTCACCATCACCCACCCCACATAGATCCGGCTGTCCTCAGCCGGACACGCCACATAGATCCGGCTGTCCTCAGCCGGACACTTCTCTTCCCGCCTCCAATCTCCTCGCCCCGCTGTATCAAGAAGGGCTGTCGATGCTATCCGCATTGGCCACCGACCTCTCCGAATGCGGACATGAGGTGCATACATGCCTAGAACGCCATGCGGCTGCTGATCCATTGGTTGTTTCGCTTTTGAAACGCTTTAGCGGATTGCAAGTTCAAGTAATCGATTCTGCGTGGTTAGATCGGTGGATCGATGTTGCGTTGCAATGTGATCGGACCATTGTCATCGCCCCTGAGATTCATCAGCAACTTGAACGAATCGTACACAAGCTTCGAGCGGCAGGAGCATTTGTCATTGCGTCATCGGCTTCTTTTCTTCAGGCCACAAGCGACAAGCTCGTGACAGCCGAACTACTCAAAGAATCAGGGGTTCCACATCCAGAAACCCAATTGTTGACGCAGTACCGGCTATCAACTATTCCACAAGGCGATTGCAACGCGAGTTTGCCGGTAACCGTGAAACGTCGGGACGGAGCAGGCTGTGCTGAAATGAAGGTTTTCGATGACCAGCACCATCTCGCCGAGTGGCTGAAGTCGCGAGAATCGCAAATTTTAGCAGGAGACGACTGGATTGTTCAACCTTGGCAATCTGGCAGACCGGCTAGCTTGGCCATCATCGCCGCCGATGGCGTTTGGACCGTTCTCGGTGCGGTTGAGCAGCGGATCGAATTGGTTCCAGATTCAAGCGAGTGTGGGTACTCAGCGGTTTCCTACTTAGGCGGTGCTGGACCTCTTGAATGTGTTTCCATCGATCAATTGGAGCGTTTAGCCTTGAGTGTTCGCGAATCGCTACCGTCAGGTGCTCATGGTTGGATTGGAATCGACTTTTTGATTCCAGAATCGATGCATACGTCACAAGATCTCGTAGTCATCGAAATCAATCCGCGACTGACGACGAGCTATCTGGGATATCGCACATGGTATGGCTTCAGTCTAGCGGACGCACTTTTAGGAAACTTAAATTGCTCAGATTTGGATCCGAAGTCGAGCTGCGAAATTTTTTCGTTCAGCTCTTGGGATTGCAAGCGGGTCGTACAGGTCAAGGTTTAAGATGCATCCATTCAGGTGGCCAATGCGGTTTCCAGGAGTCTCTTCAGACGAGCCGGTGCTTTTTCAACGTGCTTTTCAAGCGATGCTCTACCATCTCCTTCAACCTTGCCAAGTTGACCGATAGCCCAAGCGGCTCGCTCACGAGCCGATAACTCAAGCGATTCATCGCAGATCGCCTGACAAAGTTCAGAATCAATTCGACTTCGCTCACCGACTGTCGCCCCAAGTCTACCGAGCAGTGTGCTACACCAATACACCGTTGAGGATCTTCTCGATTTCAGTTGATCACACAAAAACGGGATATCGGCACGACTGGGAGCACCGCAGTTTTCCAGCAAATCGCTAGCCGTATTTAGCTCGGCTTCATCGTTGCTGTCCAATAGGGACAGCAATTCGTTTATATTTTGCAAAGCCAATTCCGGGTGCTTTGCGAATTCGGCAAGTTTATTGCTCTCGATCATCCATGACCTCGCTGTTTGATGTGTACCTCCGGACTGGAGCACGAAATTACCTGTTTTTGCAAAAGGACGCAATCTTGTTTCCCATGAGATCGAAGCCTGCACAAGATGAAGTAGGTAAGTCAAACCCATTGTACTTTCCTTGAAAAAATCCTTAAAACAAGTACGATTTAGCTAGCGTCCTGCGACTGATCCTTTCAATTCGCGCTGACAAAGCCCCAGATCGAAAAAACCTCCCCATGGCCTCCGAATCAACACAGGAACATCGTCGCAAAGCAGCGAGACCCCTAACCCTATCGATACTTACCGTCAGTGACACACGAACCTTGGAAAATGATTTGGGCGGGCAATTGATTGCCGAGCTCATCGAGGCTTCTGGAAATAACGTATTGCATCGCGAGATCGTAATCGACGAGCCTCATTCAATCCGCAACGCCGCGAAAAAAATGATCGAAGCCGAGGGATGCGAGGCATTATTGATAACAGGTGGCACTGGATTGGCTGCACGAGACTGCACTCCCGAGGCAATTGAACCTCTCTACGATGCGGCCATACCAGGCTACGGTGAACTTTTCCGGATGCTGTCGTTCGCAGAAATTGGCTCCGCGTCGATGCTAAGCCGAGCGAGCGGCGGGCGAGTCGGCAAAAAGGTCATCTTGACGATGCCCGGCTCGCCCGCTGGCGTCCGCTTGGCCATGGAAAAATTAATCGTCCCCGAGATTGCCCATTTGGTGCATCACGCTGGCAAATGACAAAGCAGTAGTCTGATTCGTGATAAAATGGTTGGTGCGGCAAGCTAACCATCCGCGATTGCACCATCGGCGGGTGTTCCGATATCACGATCGAAAAGTGCTACTTCAAAGGCGGCGGCGAGCGTCCACTCAATGTCGGTGGCTCCGAGATTGGGAATGACGCTGTCTGGAGCAAGAGCGATTTGGGCGAAACTACCTACCAATCCAGCCGACAAATAGAAAATCAAAAACCAAACATGCCCAAAGCGATGTTCCACGTTGTTTCCGAAAATCCAAAGATAAAGCATATTTCCAGCAATGTGTCCAAACCCACCGTGCATGAACATGGAGGTAAATAGCGTGAGCCAAATAATCGGTGGACCTGGAGCTTGCGGTACTTCCACAGTGTGTTGGCCCCGCAATTCAAGCACTTGTGGTTCGATCAAGTCCACGCCAGTCGTGATTTCAAGCGGAATCACGCTCCATCCGTATGTGAATGTAGGGTTCGACATTTGAATCAAAAAAAACAGGACATGGGCGGCTACCAGTCCATAAGGCAACCGGACAATAAAAACGTACCAACGAACCCACAGCAGTTCGAAAAATGCTAGCGAACCAATGGATTTGTCCGCAACGCTAAATGTCGTTTCCAATCGTGGATTTTCATATCGCTAGCGTTTTGCGAATTGCTTTAGCGC
>CAMDKL010000216.1 GCA_945900945.1 Pirellula staleyi DSM 6068 | reverse complement strand
CGATTCACGCGAGATAAATAAGCGTCAAATCACCTTTAGGCGTGGCAGTCATCAAGGAACTTCCGCGTGAACCAACTGTCCCACCCAGAAGTGGGTTCGTTGGTACGTTTTTATTGGCCGGTTGCCTAAAGTCAATGGAGGACATATGTCCTACTAAAAAGGTCACGTAGTGGCCGGCATAATCGCCTGGACTTTCCTGGGCTTCAAAAACGTCGGAGACTGCCGAACGAAGATTGTCGGAGATCGCAGTTTGCCGCGAATCCTTCTCTGAAGATACCGAAGCACTCGCCCCAGCACTGATACCAAAGTAGAGAAACAACTGCGAACCTGGGCCTCCCTAAATGGTCAACAACTCCAGTCCAAGATCACCAGTTACTCCAACATTGACTCCCTTCTTTGCACCGCCGGCAAGCCCAAAGTTGGCTTCAAATAACGGACGAGAAATCCCAGTTTTGTTTACAAAATTGGTAACCGTTCACGGCCTTCGGCCTTGAACAGTTACGTCTTGATCCTACTCTTACTCGTACTCTTAATCGATTGACCAAGTTTCGTTGGGAAGTCGTTGGCTTTATGTGTTTGGGCTCACCGGCAAGTGGAATCGTTCGCCCCTGCTCAGGTTGTCAACGCGAGATCGCGTGTGGCCAGGACAACAAGACAGTTGTTCTTGTTGCACTCTTTTTAATCAGCCTGATCTCGTTCTCTCCGTTTTGACAAAAAAATTAGGGACAGGAATATTTTGGATCTCCAATTATTCCGTTCGTTGGCATCGATTCGAGAAGAAGTTACGCTTTTGTTTCTTACAAGTGGCGATGGCTGTCCACATTCGTTCGTGGCAACGCTGGCCTAACTCGCCACGCGTACCTTGGGTGATTTTGCGGTCGATCACGCAGTGCCGTATTTGTTGTTCGCTGTGATTGTTCGTAGGTTCTACGCCTTCGGCGAACATGAAACGGAAATCTCGACGTAGTTGATATGATGGTGATTGTTTATAGAATGTTGGAGTTGTTTGGAGTTGTTTAACCCGCGCAGCGATTGGTGTGAAATATTCACACATTGAGTTCGTTTCCCCGATGCAAGCGATCGAGGCTTTAGGGCCTCGATCGGTTAAACATCAGTTGGCTGGCGTCTGGGCTACGCTGATGATGGCCTCGCATGCATTCTCGATTTGGTTCCGACAAACGTCTAGATGGGTAACCAATCGAACGCTTTGAGGGCCGAAAGGTAGAGAGAGAACTCCATGCTGTTTCAGCGATGACGAAAACTGGGCTGCCGTCCCCCATTCGTTGGCAACGTGAAAGATGACGATGTTGGTGTCTGGCACTTTGTCGCTTAGGCTGAGCGATTCGCATTGGCACACGGCATGGGCAAGCAACCGTGCATTTTCATGGTCGACTACTAGGCGTTCCATTTGGTGCTTCAGAGCATAGAGAGCACCTGCGGCCAGGATGCCGATTTGTCTCATACCGCCACCGAAGAGTTTCCGTGCTCGCCTGGCTTTTGCGATGAACTCACGGGAACCTGCCAAGCAGGAGCCCACTGGAGCACCGAGTCCTTTGCTGAAGCAAACGCTGACGGACTCAAAAGGTTCCGAGTACGCTTGGAGTGAAACGCCGGTAGCTACCGAAGCGTTAAAAAGTCTCGCACCGTCGAGGTGGGTTATGAGTCCTTCGACATGAGCCCAATTGCATAGGGCCTGGATGCGGGAAAGGGAATAGATTTTACCGGCACCACGGTTGTGGGTGTTTTCGAGGCAGAGTAGTCGTGTTCGGACCGTATGTTCGTTGTCCGGTCGCACACTGCCTCTCAATTGGTCTAGGTCCAGCAGGCCGTTTTGGCCAGCGATCGTTTTGGCGACGAGGCCGCTAAGCTGTGCGAAAGCGCCTTGTTCGTAGTTGTAAATATGGCAGCCAGCCTCGCAGATAAACTCGTCTCCTGGCGTGCAATGGACACGCAATGCAATTTGATTGGTCATCGTGCCGCTGGGCATGAAGATGGCGGCTTCCTTGCCGAGCAAGCCTGCAATATGCTCTTGCAATTCAACAACCGTTGGGTCGATATCGATGACATCGTCGCCGACCGCAGCGTTCATCATCGCTTCCCGCATGCCAGGTGTTGGTTTGGTAACAGTATCGCTGCGAAGATCTATGATTTGCATGTTATCCTGTGTTTTAAGTTTGCCCGATGGTCTGACTCCGGATGTAGGAATTAGCATGTTGCGGGCTGTTGGTGGAGCGTTAAGAAGCATATTATAGTCTTTTCCTGTTTGCAAAACCTTTTAAACCCTCATCTTCGCATTAGGACCTAAAATAATGAAGAATGCATCGATCCAATCCCTGATTGACAGTGGAACGAACCTTTACTTGGACTCGATTGATCCGACCTTGGTTTCCCAGAACCTTGCGTGGGGAGCTGTAGGGGCGACCAGCAACCCGATTATCATTTCCGGCCTCATTCGAACAGGAAGATTTGACGATTCTATTGTGAACTATGTTGATCGTGGCCAGGACGATTCAGCAATCTGTTGGAGCATGACCAATGATTTAGTAAGTGACGCTCAAAAAGAATTTCACCCAGTTTGGGCGCGTACCGTAGGAAACGCGGGTTGGGTCAGTTTCGAACTCGACCCGCTTTTGGAAGACCCAGAGGTGAATTTGCCGCATGCAGAACAGGTTGCCAGCTACATTTCGCTAGGCAAAAAATGGGCAGCTGGGCACGACAATCGGATGATCAAGGTACCGGCCACGCCAGCTGGACTTGATGCATTGGAGGAGTTGGCTGCAGCGGGCGTAACCCTCAATGTTACTTTGATATTCACGATGCGGCAGTATGAATTGGCCAAGGATGCCGTTTGGCGTGGCGCAAAACGCCGGAAAACGCTTGACACATTCAAAAGCGTCTACAGCATTTTTGTTTCTCGAATCGACCAGTATACGGCAGACAATTGCAAACAGCTTTCGGGCGAGGCTCAAGGCCAGTACGGGATTCTCAATGCAAAACGAATTTGGACAGCAAACCAAAAATTCTGGAAGGAGCACGCAACACCGCTGCAACAGGAAATCATTTTCGCAAGCACTGGAACAAAGAATGCCGCCGATGCACCTTGGAAATATGTCTCAGCGCTTGCTGGTTCCGACATCCAGACTAATCCGCCGGATACTAACGCGGCGGTGGCGGTCAGCAATCAATGCTTCACCCGACAAATTGACGAGATGATTAGCGAATCAATTGCCAAGGAACTGGATGCGGCGGTAGACGTCCCGCACATGGAGAAGACGCTAATGGAACAAGGTGTTGCGAAGTTTGTTGCTCCGCAAAAGCAGTTGCTTAAAACAATCCAAGAAAAGCGTGGATCGCTGTCTCGCACCTAGCATCTTTATGCCACGGTTGGCGATGCAACCCCAAACGAAATGGGCAGTCGTTTGCCAAGTCGTGGAACGATCTGATGGGTGTCATCTCGTAGAAGGGGGCAACAATTTTGTGAAATCCTTAGAAAGAACAACTTATGAATGTACTCAGCATTGATATCGGCGGGACAGGCGTCAAGCTTCTCGCGACGGGTGAAACGGAGAGTCGTCGCTTTGAATCCGGACCTACCATGACGCCAGAAATGATGGTTTCCGGCGTCGAAAAGCTTACTACTGATTGGAAATACGATGTGGTTGCGATTGGCTATCCAGGCACGGTGCAAGTCAACCGGCCTATGACTGAGCCACATAACCTAGCTCCAGGATGGGTTGGATTTGACTTTGAGACTGCCTTTGGATGCCCATTGAAGATGATCAACGATGCGGCAATGCAAGCCCTAGGCAGCTATAGGGACGGCACTATGCTTTTCCTCGGTCTCGGAACGGGGCTGGGCAGTGCGATGGTAGTCGACGGTACCGTTATACCTTTGGAGCTCGCTCATCTTTCGATCGGTAAGAAAACGTTCGAGGATGACCTCGGGCTGCGTGGACTCGAGAGGCTGGGCCGGAAAAAATGGGAAAAACGTGTGCATGCCGTCGTGAAGAGATTCGCCTCCGCGCTCCTGCTTGACGATATCGTGCTTGGCGGTGGAAACGCCAAGAAATTAAAAAAGCTCCCTGACGGCTGTCGGCTCGGAGACAACGCCAACGCACTCCTCGGCGGATTTCAACTTTGGGAAAAGGAAAAGAAATGAATTCGACTATGACTCCAACAGCCAACCGCCCAGCATGGAAGTCGCTTGAGCTACATGCCGATACGATGCAAGGCATTCATCTGCGAACGCTCTTTGCCGACGACCCAGCACGCGGCGAGCGTCTGACCGCCGAGGGCGCAGGACTTTTCCTCGACTACTCGAAGAATCGCGTCAATGACAAGACGTTAGGGCTCCTGATCGATGTGGCGGAAGAATCAGGGTTGCGAGCCCGGATCGACGCTATGTTCCGAGGAGACAGG
This sequence comes from Pirellula staleyi DSM 6068, assembly GCA_945900945.1. GTDB lineage: Bacteria > Planctomycetota > Planctomycetia > Pirellulales > Pirellulaceae > JBKCUI01. The sequence continues at coordinate 4,816 of CAMDKL010000216.1, read as the reverse complement.
ATCAACATCACCGAGAATCGGGCGGTTCTTCACGTCGCCCTCCGCGCGCCTCGGGATGCTTCTATCATCGTCGATGGCACAAACGTTGTTCCAGACGTGCATGCGGTACTAGACAAAATGGCTGACTTTGCCAACCGCGTACGCAGTGGCCAGTGGAAAGGTCATACCGGCAAACGCATCAAGAATGTTATCAACATTGGTATCGGTGGCTCGGACCTTGGCCCTGTGATGGCTTACGAGGCATTGCGCCACTACAGCGAGCGCTCGATGACTTTCCGTTTTGTCTCAAACGTGGATGGCATTGATCTCGTAGAAGCGACACATGACCTAGATCCAGCAGAGACGCTCTTCATCGTCGCTTCTAAGACCTTCACAACATTGGAGACGATCACCAACGCCGAGAGTGCTCGCGACTGGCTACTGTCGGGACTCGGTGGTAGTGCTGAGGCGGTTGCAAAACATTTCGTCGCCGTATCGACCAATGCTGAATTGGTGTCTTCCTTCGGCATCGACACCGCCAACATGTTCGGGTTCTGGGATTGGGTTGGAGGCCGGTACTCGATGGACTCCGCCATCGGACTTTCCACGATGCTTGCCATCGGTCCGGATCACTTCCTAGCCATGCTCCACGGTTTTCATCAGATGGACGAGCATTTTCGCACTGTGCCTTTCGAAAAGAACTTACCTGTGCTGATGGGGCTGCTGTCGGTTTGGTATGCCGATTTCTTCGATGCGCAAACCGTGGCAGTGCTGCCCTACGAAAACTACCTCAAGCGGTTCCCGGCTTATCTTCAACAATTGACGATGGAGAGCAATGGCAAGAGCGTCACGCTAGATGGCATTGACGTTTCCCGCGATACCAGCCCGATCTACTGGGGCGAACCTGGGACCAATGGGCAGCATTCGTTTTACCAGTTGATTCACCAAGGCACTCGGCTGATCCCGTGTGACTTCATCGCTTTTACGCACGCCCTCACACCGCTGGGGCGGCATCACGACATTCTGCTGGCCAATGTGTTTGCACAGTCTGAGGCGTTGGCCTTTGGCAAGACACCCGAGCAGGTAAAAGCCGAAGGGACTCCCGACTGGCTGGTCCCACACCGGGTGTTCGAAGGCAACCGGCCATCAAACACGATTTTTGCTGACCGTCTCACGCCCGAGATCCTCGGCACGTTGGTCGCCCTGTACGAACACGTCGTGTTTGTTCAAGGCGCCATTTGGAACATCAACCCCTTTGACCAGTGGGGCGTTGAACTGGGCAAGCAGCTGGCACAACGTATTCTTCCGGAACTGGAGGTCACCGACGCGCCAGAGCTCAAGCATGATAGCTCCACCAACAACCTCATCAAGCGATACCGCAAGATGCGAACAGTCGCTAGCCAGAACGCACTTACGGCTGGTAGTTTTCAGTCTGCCGGTCGCCTTACTACGCAACTTGAATGAGTTGCCGGTTGTATAGCTCGTAGCGTTTTTGCATTTGTGCGGCCAGCGATGTCGAATGCGTTACCACGATCAGCACTGTATTTTCTTCTTTCGGAACCTCTAACAATAATCTTGCTACGTTTTCTGCGGACTGCTGATCCAAGTTTCCAGTCGGTTCGTCAGCTAACACAATCATCGGTTTGAGTACGAGCGCGCGTGCGACCGCAACTCGCTCGCGTTCACCACCTGAGAGTTGACTTGGCAAATGGGATAAGCGATGCTTGAGACCAACTCGTTCGAGCAAAGCAACAGCTCGATTACGAATCTCTATCGATGGTTTACCGGTAGCGAGTGCTGGTAACAAAGTGTTTTCTAATACGTTCCACTGGGGCAGCAAGTGATGGTCTTGGAATATGAAACCGATACGCTCGTTTCGGAAGCGTGCTTGCTGATTGTCGTTCAGTTGATAGGGATCTTGACCGCCTATCCGGACGGTGCCGCTCGTGGGCGCGTCCAAGGTGCCAAGGATTTGTAACAAAGTCGATTTCCCAGATCCGCTTGGACCGACTATTGCCAAATTTTCACCGGCGTTCATGGAGAACGAAACGCTCTCGAGCACGACGATTTCCTCCGTCGGCGTCTGATAAATTTTTCGAAGTTCGATCGCTTCAAGCGTTGGATTTGTCATTGGAAGTGGGCGCTGTGTCTAGCTTGCAAACCTTGGCATCCTGGCAGTCAATCTGGCAGGGACGCGATATGAAACGACGATGGACATTGTATCTCGTATTTACTCTGCGGGGATGTGTTTCGGCGTCTTGATCGGCTTGCCAGCAAGTTCATCTTCGTAGTGGCCACGAATAGGACTTAAGTAATCTACCATAGAATGGTCGCTAAAGTAATCAAACTTCCAAAGCCTTAGCGAGGTGAGCAAACCCCAAAATCGGTCGCGAACACGCAGCCAGGATCGCAAACTGCTAATCCGGCCTCGTCGGTTGATGTAGATTTCTTGACCCATGTGTCGGTAGCCAAGCCAACGTGGTGGAACGCAAGGAACGATATCGTTATTGTTCACCCAACGATAATGTTTTACTTTTAAAAATGTGGTGTAGGACCGATCGCCAACGCGAGGAGCACCGTAAGAAAAAATCGCTTGCGGGTTCGATGGGATGGGTGATGTCTTGCAACGAACTGCACACACGGCAGCCATCGCACCGCCAAGCGAATGGCCGGAGAACCACATTGGACGCTGGTTCTCCTTGATTTGCTGTTCCAGTAGAGGCCAAAGCTCATTCACTTCCGAATGAAAGCCACTGTGTACGCGACCCACCTCCGAGGCGACCGTCCAAGCATTTGCGTCCGCCTGGATATCGTTCCATTGATTCGGTGCGGTGCCGCGGCAAACGATCATGCAATCGAAACGATTGTCAAAAACATACGCTTCGGCTCCGTCTCGAGCAATGAAACTACATTGATCCAGTCCCGCATCGTATACGATATTCTCAACAGCCTCAGGCGCAGCATAGGCCAGCCTGAACAGCTCTGCAAACAGGAGCGACTTCTGAATCCAAGAGAGTTCCGAAATGGGCCGTTCCAACTGGATCGTAATTTTTTGATGGGCAGGTGGGCCCATGCCTGTCGCTGTGTTGGACATCGCCATATCCGTATGCGAGGACATTCACTTTCCTCAACTATCGGTTCTCGATAGGGACAATGTCGCGTTTGAGATGTCCCGTGTACACCTGACGCGGGCGACCAATGCGAGTCAACGGAGAGTTCTGCATTTCGATCCAATGGGCGATCCAACCTGGCAGACGGCCAATTGCAAAAAGAACCGTGAACATTTGAATGGGAATCCCCATCGCTCGGTAGATTACACCCGAATAAAAATCGACGTTGGGGTAAAGCTTACGTTCGACGAAATAGGGATCGCGAAGGGCAACCGCTTCAAGTTCTTGGGCGACTTCGAACAAAGGATCCTTGAGATGCAGTTTGTTGAGCAGTACGTCGCAAGCCGACTTGATGATCTTGGCCCGCGGGTCGTAGTTTTTATAGACGCGGTGTCCGAAGCCCATGAGTCGGAAATGACTCGACTTGTCTTTTGCCATATCAACGTACTTTTTGACGTTGCCACCGTCGTCCGCAATCTGCTTGAGCATGTTCACACAAGCCTCATTGGCACCACCGTGGAGCGGCCCCCAAAGCGCACAAATACCGGCCGAAATGCAAGCGAACAAATTTGCGTTGGACGAGCCGACCAAACGGACAGTAGAAGTGCTGCAGTTCTGCTCGTGATCCGCGTGAACGATCAATAACAGATTGAGGGCGCGAACAAAGTCAGGATCTGGTTGGTACCGTTCGCTCGGCAAAGCAAACATCATACTGAGAAAATTCTGGCAGTAGTCCAAGCTGTTATCAGGGTAGATGAACGGCTGCCCAAAGGCTTTCTTGTAGCTATAAGCCGCGATGGTTGGCAGCTTGGCAATGAGTCGATGGACGGAAACCTCGACCTCCTCGGGATCGTGCGGGTCGAGCGAATCTTGATAAAACGTCGACAATGCACCTACAACACTAGAAAGGATAGCCATAGGGTGCGCGTCGCGAGGAAATCCGTTATAAAAAGTTCGCATGTCCTCGTGAAGCATCGTGTGCTTCTCGATCGACTCCTTGAACTGCTCCAGTTGCTCCCGGGTCGGCAGGTCGCCGTAGATGATCAAGTAGCTGGTTTCCAAGAAATCGCAGTGTTCGGCCAGTTCCTCGATAGGATACCCGCGATAGCGAAGGATTCCTCGATCGCCATCCAGATAGGTGATCGAGCTCGACGCTGCGGCTGTGTTGGCAAATCCATCGTCGATAGTGGTGTGGCCAGTGTCCTTGAGCAATTTGGATATATCAATGGCTCGATCATTCTCCGTCCCTACGAGAATGGGTAGTTCATATTCTTTGCCACCAATATTAAGTTTGGCTGGCGATGCATTAGCTTTAGGAGAAGCGATCGAGGCGCTCATGAATTGCTCCGCTACGCTAGGTTTTTTCCAAACGCAGCATCAAAAAAGGGGGGACAAATTTGCTATAGCAGTGTAGCGGGAAGAATGCCTCGCGACAATCAGCCAAACGCCGGATTTGAAGGCGTCAAAACGAACGAGTCAGCAGGACGTCTCACGGCCTAGTGAAATGAATCCACCGCGAGATTTGTAACCGGGGATGCCGCTTTACGTCGCCGGGAACTTCCAACATTCATTCGGTCGGTTGTTTTTTGAAATAGCATGGGTTTGATCGTTGTCTTCAATGCCACATCCGGGAAATGCACCAACGCGAGTGGGCCAACCGGCCTAGAAATACCCACGAGTTCCTCGCAATTGATTGCTACCCTCGCTTCTTGATCCTTTCAATGCCT
>CAMDKL010000215.1 GCA_945900945.1 Pirellula staleyi DSM 6068 | reverse complement strand
TAGCGACGCATTGAAAGGGGAACTCCGCGAACGCGATGGCAAAGGTGTCCACTTCAGCAATCAAGGCCTTCGCGAGCATGCCGCACGTTGGGCGGAAAAAATAAGCCCTTGGCTGGATAGTCAATTGCGCACCTCCCGCTAAATTGTGGGGTAGTGGCTCCGTTCGCTGACGAGCTCAAAACCATGCGTGTGGAGCCACGTGGCCCCTATTTCCATGTACGGAATTTTTCGGAAAGAAAATGGATACTTCTCGTTGATCGCCACCATTTGGAGTGCGGAAATTCATTTCCGCTTTAAGATTCATGCTGCAAATACCAGTTAGAATGAACGAATGGCCACGCTCCGAAAGTCGTGCAAGCAACAAAACGTGAGACGTCGCTTTGCGGCTCTCGCAATTCCAGCAATCTCAAAGCTCCGATGAATCGGAGCACTCCAAATTGGGTGGCGTTAGCTGAGATGTGTCAGGAATTCTCCTTGCAGCAATTCTATTCATTGCATGGTAAACTGGTCGGTGCTCATTGAGCACGTTCTGCCTACGATCCTTCCTCTCAATTCACACCGGGTTTTCACTCACCATGATGCATCAACGCAACTTGTCTATTGTTGCCCTCGGAATGGTTTGCTTCAGTTTTGGTTTTGTTGCTGGAGAGGACAAAACGCTCGACACGTTTCGGGCACAGCAGTTAACTGATGTTTACTATTCGGAAGGTGCCGCCGCTGGTGACTTGAATAACGATGGCAAAGTCGACTTCGTATACGGCCCACATTGGTACGAAGGACCTGGCTTCGAAGTCAAGCACGAAATCTATCCGGCCAAGCCCCAGAATCGCGAGGGGTACACGGACCACTTCTTTGCGTGGGTGCATGATTTCGATGGCGACGGTTGGAAAGATGTCTTTACCGTTGGCTTCCCCGGCACTCCCGCGTTTGTGTATCAAAACCCTGGCCAAGCAAAAACTGCAGAGCTATGGAAAAAGCATCAGGTTTTTGACTGGGTCTCCAACGAGTCACCGCAACTCATTCAACTCGTTGGCGATGATCGACCTGAACTCGTATGTACTCGCGATGGTTTCTTTGGCTACGCCACGATCGACTGGTCCAAACCCTATGAGCCTTGGAAATTTACCGCGATCTCAGCACAAGTTACCGATAAGAAGTTTGGCCACGGGCTCGGCATCGGTGACGTCAATGGCGATGGCAAACTGGATGTGATTCACGCCAAGGGCTGGCTTCAACAACCCAACGAACTCTCCGCGAGCAAACCTTGGCAAGCACACACTCAGTCTTTTTCGAACGCTTACGGCGGCGCCGAAATGTTTGCCTACGATGTGGATGGAGACGGCGACAACGACATCATCACCAGCATCGCAGCCCACGACTTTGGATTGGCATGGTTCGAACAAATTCAAGACGGGGACGAACGCAAGTTCACGCGTCGCGACATTATGGGTTCGAAAGCTCAGGACAATCCTTACGGTTTAGTGTTCAGCGAACTGCATTCAGTCAACCTGGCAGACGTCGACGGCGATGGACTCAAGGATATTATCACCGGCAAGACCTACTACTCACACCACAAAGGTAGCCCAATGTGGGATGCAGGTGCAGTAGTTTATTGGTTCAAATTGGTGCGAGGTCCAAACGGTGTCGATTGGGTACCCTTCAAAGCGGCCGACGAAGCCGGAGTTGGTCGTCAGATTGGTTTGTTTGACCTCAATCAAGATGGACTGTTAGATATTACGGTCGGTGGCATGAAGGGCGCACATGCACTGTTTCATCAACGTTCCAAGGTCACAGAAGCCACTTGGCTCGCAGCCCAGCCCGTTCGCCAAATCGCCAAACACATTTCAAAGGATCAGGCGTTGATTTTCGAAGGAGAAAAATTGAAGGTGCTCGCTGTCACGCACGGCTCTGCCAGTCAACAAGGCATGTCGGGCTTTGCCGCAGACCACTGGAGTAGCGATTCACAACTTTGGTGGACCGGCGGCAAAGTCGGTTCTAAACTTGATCTGGAATTGCCGGTCGAGGTCGCTGGCAAATTCGATGTTCTGATGGCATTAACTAAAGCCAAGGATTACGGCATTATTCAAATAAGCCTCGATGGCGTAAAGCTTGGCGAGCCCATCGATCTCTATAATACTCCAAACGTGGTATCCACTGGGGTTGTTCGAATCGGTCAATGCGATTTCAAACCGGGCAAGCACAAATTGACCTTCGAGATTATTGGAAAAAACCTCGCAGCAGACCCAGGTCTCATGGTCGGCCTCGATGCCGTACAGTTGGGTGTTGCACAAGGAGATACACCGAAGTCCAAGGCTGGGAAAGTACTTAACCTAGATTTCGAAAAAGGGACACTCGAAGATTGGACCGCCACCGGCGACGCATTTGTTGGCCAACCGATTCGCGGCGATACCGTTTCCAAACGTCGTAACGACATGAAGAGTGAGCACCTAGGTGAATTCTGGATCGGTACGTTTGAAAAATCTGGCGACAAAGCTACCGGCACGCTTACGTCGGCTCCGTTCGTAGTCGATAAGCCCTACGCTTCGTATTTAGTCGGTGGCGGTAACGACAACACCGTTCGAGTGGAACTGGTCGACCAAGATGGCAAGGTCTTTCATCGCTCCTCGGGGCGTGTAACAGAGAACATGCACCAAGTCGTTGTAGACCTGAAGAGCCATCAAGGCAAAGAGCTGTCTATTCGTTTGGTCGACGAGGGCAAGGGAGGTTGGGGGCATTTGAACTTTGACGGATTCCAGCTGCATGCGAGATTACCAGGTCTCGTTTCCAAATCGGAAACCCCGTTGGTGTTAGATGAGTATCCGTTCGAAGGCTTGAATGCCGAGCAAGCAGCCAAGGCAATGAAGTTGCCAGATGGTTTTAAGGTGATTGTGGGTGCGTCCGAGCCGGATGTCAAGCAACCCATCGCCATGGCACTTGATGATCGTGGGCGAGTTTGGATCGCGGAAGCGTATGAGTACCCAAGGCGTGCCGAGGAAGGGAAAGGCCGCGATCGAATTCTCATTTTCGAAGACACCGATGGCAACGGAATACTCGACAAGCGTAAAGTCTTCGCCGAAGGTTTGAATTTGATCAGCGGGATGGAGGTCGGCTTTGGGGGCGTTTGGGTCGGGGCAGCCCCATACTTGCTCTTCATTCCCGATCTTAACGGTGACGACGTAGCCGATGGCCAACCTCAGATTTTGTTAGACGGATGGGGATTTCAGGATACGCATGAGACGTTAAACACATTTATTTGGGGACCCGATGGATGGTTGTATGGTTGCCACGGAGTGTTCACCCATTCACGTGTCGGCAAACCAGGGACAGCAGATAAAGATCGCCAACCCTTCAATGCAGGGATCTGGCGATACCATCCCACTCGCCATACCTTCGAGGTGTTTGCGCACGGCACTAGCAATCCGTGGGGCGTCGATTTCAACGATCGGGGCCAAGCGTTCCTCACATCGTGTGTTATTCCACACTTGTATCACATTATTCAAGGTGCACGCTACGAACGACAAGGAGGCATACACTTCAATCCGTACACGTACGACGATATCAAAACAATCGCTGACCACAGGCATTACATTGGCGCTACACCGCATAGCGGGAACGGTAAATCGGATGAAGCAGGTGGAGGGCACGCACATGCGGGCGCCATGATTTATCTTGGTGGAGCATGGCCCGAGAGCTATCGCGATCGCATTTTCATGAACAACATTCATGGCCAGCGTCTAAACGTGGACATCCTCAAGCAGCATGGCTCAGGCTACGTCGGCAGTCACTCGCCTGATTTTTTGCTGACCGGCGACAAGGCTTCGCAAATCCTTAATCTGCGCTATGGGCCGGACGGACAAGCGTGGATGATCGATTGGTACGACATGCAGGCTTGCCACTTGACCGACCCTGGCAAACACGATCGCACCAACGGTCGAATCTACAAGATAGCCTACGGCGATGTTAAAAAGTCGACGACGGTTTCTCTGGGAACAGCGACCGATATGGAATTGGTAAAGCACACCTTGAATCCCAACGACTGGTTTGTACGGCACAGTCGTCGCATCCTTCAAGAGCGTTCAGCCGCAGGCAAAGTTAGCAACGATGCCATCGGACTCTTAAAAAAGATGGCAAAAGAAGAAGTAGATGAAACGCGTCGGCTTCGGGCTGCATGGGCGTTAGCCGCGATGGAAAAACTAGATGCTGCTACCTGTGAAGGGATGTTGGCGGATAAGAGCGAATATGTTCGAGGATGGGGCGTTCAATTGGGGCTAGAATCCAAATTGGCTGCGAGTGCAGTGAGTCCGAGCAAATTAGCCAAGATGGCGGCAAGTGAAAAATCGCAAGTGACGCGGCTTTACCTAGCATCAGCGGCTCAGCGCATTCCAACGACTCAACGTTGGGAACTAGTGCAAAGTCTACTGGCCAACGCAGCCGATGCGAACGATCACAATCTGCCATTGATGGCTTGGTATGCAGCGGAACCGCTCGCGGAGCAAGACCCGGAGCGAGCTCTCACATTGGGCTTATCGGCCACTTCGACAATTCCACTTGTACGAAACAACATGCTGCGCCGAATCGGTGCGACAGGCAACGAGCAATCGCTCTCCACACTGGTTACTGGCCTCGGCAAAGCCAAGAACGACGAAGTGCAAATCGCCTTCTTAGATGCAATTCGTATTTCACTCGCAGGCCGTCGCAAAGTGGACCCACCCAAAGAATGGGACGCCGTGTACGCGAAGCTTGCAAAAGGATCTGCGGCGGTTCAGCAATTGTCACAGGCATTGGGTGTAACGTTCGGCAATGAAATCGCGTTGGCCGCCGTTCGAACTATTGTCGAGTCGGAACGTGCATCAACCGCGGCCAGAACTGCCGGAATAGCTACTTTAGTGGGAGCAAGGGATCCGAAACTTGCACCAGTGCTTCAGTCGCTTCTGAAGGACAAGAGTTTGCGTTCGGCGGCGATCGCTGGCCTAGCTCAATACGCTGATCCCAAGACGGACGACGCGATACTGTCACTCTACTCGGAGCTTTCGCAGAATGAAAAGCGGGCGGCACTCACAACTCTCTCATCGCGCAGCGAGTATGCGATCGCCATGCTCGAAGCGATCGATGCCAAGCGAATTGCGGCGAGTGACCTCACTGCCGATTTAGTGCGACAGTTGGAGTACTTGAAGAACGATCGAGTCAAGTCACTATTGGAGAAAAATTGGGGAACAGTTCGTGAATCGCCTGCGGAAAAGACGAAGCTCATAGAAGAATACAAGACGTTGGTTGAGTCGACGAAGCAACCCAAGCCTGACTTGTCGCTCGGCCGCGCTGTCTTTGCTAAGACTTGTCAGCAGTGCCACGTTCTTTTTGCAACGGGTGGCAATATTGGTCCCGAGCTTACCGGTTCCAATCGCGCGAATTTGGATTATCTATTGAGCAATATTGTTGACCCTAGCTCTGTGATGGCGAAAGAGTACCAGCCAACGATTCTCAATTGCGACGGACGCATTGTGACGGGCATCGTTAAAGCAGAAGATGCTAAGTCCGTAACGTTGCAAAAAGTCGACGCGATCGAAGTTGTGCCACTCATTGAAATCGAAGAGCGCAAGCTCAGCGACAAATCGATGATGCCCGAAGATCAGTTGAAGCTATTCAGCAAACATGAGATTCGGTCCTTGATCGCCTATCTGGGCAGTGATCGCCAAAACCCTGTTTTAGCGACGGTCGCAAATGCCCCCGAGTTCTTCAATGGTAAGAATTTATCGAACTGGCGAGGCAACGAAAAGCTTTGGAGTGTCGAGGGCAGTGAGATCGTCGGCAAAACGACAGGGCTTTCGAAGAATGAATTCCTTGTAAGTGAATATTCGGTCGGCGACTTTCACTTGAAGCTTGAAGTGAAACTAGTTGCGAACGCTGGGAACAGTGGTATTCAATTCCGAAGCCAACAAACGGAAAAAGGGATGCTAGGCTACCAAGCGGACGTAGGAGCAGGCTGGTGGGGCAAACTCTATGAGGAGGAGGGCCGAGCGCTGCTTTGGGACAAGTCAGGAGAATCGCTCGTCAAGAACGGTGAATGGAATCTCTACGAGGTACGGGCTCATGGGTCGAAGATCCAAACGTGGATCAACGGACAATTGTGCGTTGATTTAGACGATCCCAAGGGCGCCAAACGAGGCATCATGGCGTTGCAGTTGCATTCCGGCGGTCCAACCGAAGTGCGATTTCGAAACGTGGAAATGAAAGTACTTGAGTAGGCCCAACGCGTTAAGGTTTCCCCTTTTGACACGAACAAAATGGCGTCGATCACAGGTGTCGAGTCCGGTCAGGAGTTAGGCCAGGTTTCCGGTTTGGCTGGTTGGCGGTTGATTACCGGTTTGCGGTTTCGCAGGTCGGATTATGATGGATTCCGGTTTGCTTCCTGCCGGGTGGAGGCTGTTTTCGAAATCGCCTCATTGCAGAGTAACTAGCTCCGCAATGAGACTTGACCTAGGAGAGCTCACAGCTCTCATTGGCCCAACTCAAGCTTGCTTCCCAAAACGAATTTCCTCAAGGCCAATCCTGGCGAATTCGGCCGCGTTTGTGTTTGGAAGATCGTTGCGAACGGTCTTTTCGACGTATACTCGTTGTGCAAAGGAATGCCTGGTGGCTTCACCAACTTTCGTTACCGTGAGCACATGTTTCCAACGAACTCCTTCCGAAAAGGATTTGACACTGCCGTCGCTCAGCATGGAGAACCTCGAGGAACTGGATGGCCGTTTGAGACGCCTGAGACTACCGACGATGCGATCCATGGCGATCGGCTTAGCCGTAGCACTGAAACATCAGCGCCTGGAAGTCCGAAAGAACGTCAATCGCTTTTTACGAGCCTTTCGCGGGCTGCGTACTCGCCATTTTCTTCGAATTCGTCGAATGGTCCGATTGTTGAATTGCTGAAAGACCGGGATTTCATTGTTGAGGACGTATCATTGGCACGCGAAGGTTCGGAACTCGTGAGCGTAAAATGGAAGTTTCGTCCATCACTGCCGCGTGCCGTAGGTGAGTGGGTCTTCGATACGGCTAAATCCTGGGCTTTGGTGTCACACAAAAGTCGTGCACAATTGGCGGATGGTAAAGGGTTGCCTGTGGAAAATATTATCACGATAGAATACGAGGGACTGGCCGGCGATGTGCCACTTGTAAAGAGTTATGAATCGGTGAATAAATTCACTGAGACTGGTGAAATTGCCGACCGAGAATACACAACGGTTTCTGAAATCGTTTCGTCCAATACCGGTAGGGAACAGTTTACTCTAGCTTCGTATGGCCTTAGTTACGGCCAGGGTGTTCCGGAAAACCGCACTGGAAAATGGATTGTGATCGCAGGCATGATTGGTATCGGTTCCGTGCTAATGGGTCGGTGGATATTCAGGCGATGGCGGACCGCCGTTTAGCATAACTTCCAATTGGAGTTTGTCCGTATGTCAAGATACAGCCAACGATCTGGAGTGACGCTCATCGAACTCCTGGTCGTGATTAGCATTGTGAGCATCTTAGTCGGGCTTTTGCTTCCCGCTGTTCAAAGTGCGAGAGAGGCGGCAAGGCGAACGCAGTGTTCCTCAAACATGCGGATGATCGGCCTCGCGATGTCAAATAACGAATCGGCCTACAGGGTTTTGCCTGCCGCAGCCGTATGGCGAGGAAGGGGAATTCGTCTTGTTGGCGGCAGTTGGTATTTCCCAGGAACTCGCGATTATTCAGATAACGGCAACACATGGGCCAACGACGGATTTCAGGCAGGTTTTTTCATTGCAATCTTACCGTACGTCGAGCAGTCGGCGGTTTATGATCGCTGGAATTTCTCACTCCCGGTTTCTGCACCTGCGAATCGCGAAGTACGCGGTACGGCTGTTTCTACTTATGTCTGTCCCAGCGACCCGTTTAGCAGTTTCCGTGGCGATTTTCAAGGTGGTAACTGGGCTCGCGGGAATTACGGAGTCAACGCTGGTCCCAACGCCGGAATAAATCGTTTTTTCGAATATCTGAAGCCACGGATGGAACGAGTAATACAGTCGCAGTGGATGAACTTCGGGCAGGAATCCACTCGCGGGATCGCCGGGGAGCCTGGGCGCTGCCAATGATCGGTTCCAGCATCACGTTTGGGAGTGGCCGTTGGAACTACGGTGGTATTCGCCCGAATGTTTGTCGTCGAGAAGCAGACCAAATACAGGATTGCAATGCGGTCCTCCTTGCGGTGGGACAGTTGTCGGCGAGTCAGTGCATGCCTTGTACCGATTTTGGAGCCAGTTATATGGCTACGGCACGTAGTCTGCATCCGGGCGGCGTTCAGACCATGAATCTGGACGGATCTGTTCGTTTTACCGCCCATGAAATTGACCTCGACGTGTGGACCGCAATTCACACTCGTGCAGGCGGTGAGACGGTAAATGTCGATCCATAGCACTGTCCATCCTGCACATCAACCATGTGCAAGTTATCTCTGGCTTGTGATTTTCCTTGCCCCGATCGTCACGGGAGTTCTCGCACCGCTCTGTTTTCCGCCGTATAAAATCTGGCCGTTGGTGTGGGTGGTTTTGATGCCGTTCGACCCATTATTAGATGCTCGCGCGATGGCTACAGCGGCATCATTGACTGATTTGGCCGTCCTGTTTTTCTAGAAAAGACACCCTGGACGCCGGCCCCGATTTTGTTTGCCAACATCCCGTTGGAAAAACACATAACAATTTACAGCCGATTCGGTGATTGGCCGCTAGTTGCGTCGTGTCTGCTTAGTCTCACAATAGCAGGCGTGCATCGCTCGACAAAGGTACTGCGGAAGATTCGGGCTGTAAAACGAGTTTACGGTTTTCCTCGTTTTTGACCTCGTCTCCAATTCTTTCATCTGATCAACGCGGAACCAACAAAGAGCTACTGCTATTTGGTAAGGCAACCGGCCGCGAACGACTCCTCGATTTTGCGAATTTCCATTGACACCAAAGCCACAGTGAAGCTCGGTCCGTTTAGTCGAGGTGGTCTCACTCGAAACGAAACCGAAGCCAAAGCATCTGATCATGATATGGGCGGAAAATCGGTTACGCCATGTGGAATATTGGAGATTGGGAGCAACCAGTGTCAATCGCAACTAAGAATCAGCCATTTTCGCAGGGTGGTTGGAGTGGTTGCGGTTTCTTGATCGCAACTTGTGGGCTGGCTGACTAGAGTTGGAATATCCATTTCCAATTTCAGAAAACGCCTCGCTGTGAAGTCATCACCTTCGA